>JAVROG010000296.1:0-14347 GCA_032162865.1 Mycobacterium sp.
CGGCGCCGCATGGGCGGGCGCTGGCGGAGTTGCCAGGCTCAGTCCGCCGACTAGAACCAACACGGCGACCAACCATGGCCACCCGTATGTGCGGTGGCGTGATTTGCTCATCCCGTAATCCTCCTGCGTCGGGCGAATAGCCAAATTGTCCCAACCGTAAGGTCGGACGGCGCGGCGTTGTCTACACCACCGTAATCCAGATACCCATTTATTCGGTGGTCAGGCCCCAATTCGGTGAAATCCTGGGTCGGGTTTTCGCCAAATGAGGGCCAGCTGTTGCAGCGTAATCGGACCCGCACCGCAGTGGCCTAATCGGAGGCCTAATCGAATGACGGAGATGGTGACTGACACCACCGACATTGCATTCGACTTCGGCGTAAGTGCGGCTTCCGTAGGCTCCATCCCGTGGACTTCGACCCGCAAGCCTGGTTCGGACAATCTCCGGTCGCGCGACTGGCCACGGTCACACCCGAGGGCACCCCGCATCTGGTGCCGGTGGTGTTCGCGCTCGATCGAGATGTCATCTACACCGCGGTGGACGCCAAGCCGAAGACCACCCAACGACTGCGCCGGCTTGCCAACATCGAAAACAACCCAGCGGTCAGTCTGCTCGTCGACCACTATGCCGACGACTGGACCCGATTGTGGTGGGTGCGGGTCGACGGCCGCGCCGCGATTGCGGGCGACGGCGAAGCACTGCAGACCGGATACCGCTTGCTGCGCGCCAAATACGGCCAATATCAATCTGTTTCGCTCGACGGGCCGGTGATCGCGATCACCGCGGCACGCTGGTCCAGCTGGCACGCCTGATTCCCCGGGGTCGACCGACCCTTGTGCTGGGCGGCGGTTGGGGGAAAAGTTGCTACTGCGTCCTGTGGGCTGGATCACGCCGCGTGGGCCGGCGGGTCTCGATTCGGAGAACCGGGAGAACTGGAGGTATGTCATGGCCGACAGAGTGAGTGCTTTGCAGGGCGCGGGTGCGGCCCCGACCGCGAGCGCTCCGGACGGCATCCGCAATGTGGTCCTCGTCGGGCCGTCGGGGGGCGGCAAGACCACCCTGGTCGAGGCGCTGCTGGTCGCCGGCGGGGTGTTGTCCCGGCCCGGATCGGTCACCGACGGCAGCACGGTCTGCGACTTCGACGATGCCGAGATCCGGCAGCAGCGCTCGGTGGGTGTGGCCGTGGCGTCTCTGGCGCACGACGGGATCAAGATCAACCTGATCGACACACCCGGCTACGCCGACTTTGTGGGCGAGCTCCGAGCCGGGCTGCGGGCCGCCGACTGCGCCCTGTTCGTCATCGCGGCCAACGAGGGCGTCGACGAGCCGACCAAGTCTCTGTGGCAGGAGTGCAGCGGAGTCGGCATGCCCAGAGCGGTGGTCATCACCAAGCTCGACCACACCCGAGCGAACTACCCGGAGGCCTTGGAGGCCGCGCAGAACGCCTTCGGCGACAAGGTTTTACCGCTTTACCTGCCGACGTCCCAAACCAACTGTGCCGGCCTGATCGGACTGTTGTCGCAGACCCAGTACACCTATGCCGACGGCATGCGCACCGAATCGTCGCCCGAGGAAGCCGAGTCCGATCGGATCGAGGAAGCGCGCGGCACCCTGATCGAAGGAATCATCGAGGAGTCCGAGGACGAGTCGTTGATGGAGCGTTACCTCGGCGGTGAGTCGATCGACGAATCGATCCTTATCCAGGATCTGGAGAAGGCCGTCGCCCGCGGTTCGTTCTTCCCGGTGATCCCGGTATGCAGTAGCACCGGCATCGGCACCCACGAATTGCTCGAGGTCGCCACCCGCGGCTTTCCGTCGCCCATGGAACATCCGCTGCCGGAGGTTTTCACTCCGCAGGGCGCCACGCACCAAGACCTGGCCTGCGATGTCAACTCACCGTTGCTTGCCGAGGTGGTGAAGACGACGTCCGATCCGTATGTCGGGCGGGTCAGCCTGGTCCGGGTGTTCTCCGGGACGATCAAGCCGGACGCGACGGTCCATGTGTCGGGTCACTTCTCGTCCTTCTTCGGCGGTGACAACACGCGATCCCCGGGCAATGGCCACCACCATCCGGACCACGACGAAGACGAGCGCATCGGGGTCCTGTCGTTTCCGCTCGGCAAGCAACAGCGTCCCGCCCCGACGGTGGTGGCCGGAGACATCTGCGCGATCGGCAAGCTGAGCCGCGCCGAAACCGGCGACACGCTGTCCGACAAGTCCGAGCCGTTGGTGCTGAGGCCCTGGACCATGCCGGAACCGCTGCTGCCGGTCGCCATTGCAGCGCACGCCAAGACCGACGAGGACAAACTCTCGGTCGGGCTGGGCCGGCTGTCCGCCGAAGACCCGACATTGCGGATCGAGCAGAACCCGGAGACCCATCAGGTGGTGCTCTGGTGCATGGGCGAGGCGCACGTCGGGGTCGTGCTCGACGCGCTGGCCAACCGGTACGGCGTCACGGTGGACACCGTCGAACTCCGGGTGCCGCTACGAGAAACCCTCGGCGGCAAGGCAAAAGGCCACGGTCGTCATGTCAAGCAGTCGGGCGGACACGGCCAATACGCGGTATGCGACATCGAAGTCGAGCCACTTCCGGAGGGCTCGGGGTTCGAATTCGTCGACAAGGTGGTCGGCGGCGCGGTGCCGCGCAATTTCATTCCCAGCGTGGAGAAGGGTGTCCGCGCGCAGATGGAAAAGGGTGTGCACGCCGGTTATCCGGTGGTAGACGTGCGCGTGACGTTGCTCGACGGCAAGGCACACAGCGTCGACTCGTCGGACTTCGCGTTCCAGATGGCCGGCGGGCTGGCGCTGCGGGAAGCCGCGGCGGCGACGAAGGTGATCCTGCTTGAGCCGATCGACGAGATCGCGGTGCTGGTGCCCGACGATTTCGTCGGTGCAGTGATGAGCGACCTGTCCGGCCGTCGCGGCCGGGTGTTGGGCACAGCCACCGCGGGTCACGAACGCACGGTGGTGAATGCCGAAGTGCCGCAGGTGGAACTGGCCCGGTATGCCATCGACCTGCGCTCGCTCGCGCACGGTGCGGCGTCATTCACCCGCTCATTCGCGCGTTATGAACCGATGCCGGAATCCGCCGCGGCCCGAGTGCAGGCCACCGCGTAGCCTGCGATTAGATGTCGACGGTTAACGGACTTCCTGCCCACATCTTGCTCAATCACCTGGTCGTTGTCCTCGGTCCGCTGGCCGCGCTCCTGGCGATCGTCGCCGCCTCGGCCACGCGGGTGCAGACCTATCGCGTGGGTGATTCGGCCGCCTGGGGAGCCTGGGCCGCCTGGGGAAGCATCGCGGCGTCTTCACGCCTGCCGGCCGAACCGTTCAGACACCGCCCGGCGATCCAGTGAGCCTTTGGCGGTGTGCGGCAACTCGGCGGCCACCTGGAAACTGGCGGGAATCTCGAAGGGCGCCAACCGGTCCCGGCAGAACTCGGTGAGCTCTTCGGCGGTGGGGGCGGCATCCCGAGGCACGATCACCGCCGCGACCGCTTCGCCGTACATCGGGTGCGGCACCCCAAACACGGCCACTTCCAGGATGTTTGGCTGATTGGCCAACACTCCCTCCACACGTTCCGGCGAGATTTTCTCACCACCGCGATTGATGAGTTCCTTGATCCGGCCGCGGATGCTGAGGTCGCCTGCTTCCGACAGCGTGCCCAAATCACCAGTGCGCAACCAGCCTTCGGTGAAGTTCGCGGCGGTGATCTTCGGATCGCCGAGGTAGCCGCGCACCACGGTGCGGCCACGCAGCCAGACCTCGCCGACAGCACCGGGCGCGACGGGCTGTCCATCGGGTCCGGCGATACGAATCTCGGGTCCGGTCGAGCGGCCCACCAGACCGGTTAACAGGGCAGGGTTTACATCCTGGTCGATACCGGTACTGGCCACCTGGTGGGTGGCTTCGGTCATGCCGAAGGCGCACAGCACCGGTGCGGAGAATTCGGCCTGCAGGGCCTGGGCCACCTCTGGGGTGAGCGGCGCACTGCAACTACGGATGAAACGCAAGGCCGCCCTTGGGCTTTCCGTCCGTCCAGTTGCGATTCGCTCCAGCAGAATCTGATGGATCGTCGGCACGGCCGTGTACCAGGTCGCCCCGACGGCGTTGATGTCGTCCCAGAATGTGTGCGCCGAGAATTTCCCGCGAGCGGGCAACAACACCGTCCCGCCGGATGCCAGGGTCGACAGCAACGCGGAGATCAGTCCGTGGCCGTGATACAGCGGCATCACCGCCATCGTCGCATCCTGCGGACCCAGCTGGTATCCGGCGATGATGGCGCGCACCGAGCCGACGATATTGTCGTGCGTCCACGGAACCATCTTGGGCAATCCGGTGGTTCCGCCGGTGAACATGATCATGGCGTCGTCGTGGCGCAACCCTTCGGGGGACGAACTGCTCGGGTTCGGTTCGGTGGCCACGTCCAGGTGGACCGCGAACTCACACCCACCGGCCGGGGCGTCGCGACTGACCGTCACGGCGACCGGCCACCACGGCACCGCCGGTTCGGAATCATCGCCGGGTCCATCACCGTCAACGAGCACCACCCGGGCGCCCGCCGCCTCGCTTCGCACGCGTTGCTCGCCGACCGGTAACGCTGGATCCAGTGGGACCACGATGAGATTCGCCCGCAACGCCGCCAGCAACGCGACGACAAACTCGGCGTTGCTACCCGCCCGCAGCGCCACCCGGTCACCCAGCCCCAGGCCGGCCGCAGTCAGCTGCGCGGCCAGGTCGTCGACCAGACGGGTCAAGTCGCGGTAGGTGATCGGGACCCGGTCGGGCGTGACGACGAGTGCCGGCGCGTCCAGTGCGCGCGTGGCTGCCGCTTCGATCAATGCCAGGATGTCGCTGACGTCGCTGATCCCCGAATTCGGCTCAGCAAGCGCCTGGTCGCTGGTGATCTGTTCGGATGTCATCACGCGCTCCTTCAGCTGTGGCCGGTGCGGTTTCGGCACCTATGGAAACCCTGCCGTCGACCGATAGTCGCTGTCCAATACCGATCCGCTAACGGTCGATAGCCGGCAGCTATTGACCCGGGTCGATAGACGGGGTGAATCGCCGAATAAGGACCGGGTCTTGGACACGGGTGCCTAACCAGACAACAGTGATGTTGACCGCCACGACAAGAGGAGCCGCCACCATGACCACTCAATCGGCAACTCCCACCCCGGCACCCGCGCCGACACGGCTGACCGACGGCTTCCACCTCGTCGTGGACGCGCTGAAGGCCAACGACATCGAAACCGTCTACGGACTCGTCGGGATTCCGATTACCGACCTTGCACGCACCGCACAGGCATCGGGACTCCGTTACATCGGATTCCGTCACGAAGGCTCGGCGGGCAACGCCGCTGCCGCCGCCGGATTCCTGACCCGACGGCCGGGCGTGTGCCTGACGACATCGGGCCCCGGTTTCCTCAACGGCCTGCCCGCACTGGCAAACGCCACCACGAACTGCTTTCCGATGATCCAGATCTCCGGGTCGAGCGGGCGGGCGATTGTGGACCTGCAGCGCGGCGACTACCAAGACATCGACCAGCTCAATGCCGCTCGGCCTTTCGTCAAGGCGGCGTATCGGATCGCCCGGGTCGAGGACATCGGCCGTGGCGTGGCACGGGCGATTCGCACCGCCGTCTCCGGCCGGCCGGGCGGTGTCTACCTCGACATCCCCGGCGAGGTGCTGGGCCAGGCCTTGGAAGCCTCAGCGGGGTCGGCATCCATCTGGCGGATCGTCGACCCCGCTCCCCGCCAACTGCCGGCACCCGAGGCGGTCGACCGGGCACTGGACGTGCTCGCCGCGGCCCGGCGACCACTGATCGTGCTGGGCAAAGGAGCGGCATACGCGCAGGCCGACAACGAAATTCGGGAATTCGTCGAGAACACCGGAATTCCCTTCCTGCCGATGTCGATGGCCAAGGGCCTGCTGCCCGACTCGCACCCGCAGTCGGCCGCCGCGGCCCGCTCGCTGGCGATCGCCCGCGCCGACGCTGTGCTGCTGGTCGGTGCGCGGCTGAATTGGCTTCTGGGCCACGGCGAATCGCCACAATGGTCGGCGGATGCCAAGTTCATCCAGATCGACATCGCCGCTTCGGAATTCGACAGCAACCAGCCGATCGAGGCACCGCTGACGGGTGACATCGGGTCGGTGCTGTCGGCACTGTCGGACGGCATGGCCGCGCGGCCGGTCGCCGCCCCCGCGCAGTGGACCGGTGAAATCGCGGAGCGCAAGGTCCGCAATGACGCCAAGATGCGCGAGCGGCTGACCGAGGATCCGCATCCGATGCGGTTCTACAATGCGTTGCGTGCCATTCGCTCTGTGTTGCAACGCAACCCGAATGTCTATGTTGTCAATGAAGGAGCCAATGCACTGGACCTGACGCGCAACGTCATCGACATGGAGTTGCCGCGCCACCGGCTCGACACCGGAACGTGGGGCGTGATGGGCATCGGCATGGGCTACTCCATCGCCGCTGCCGTCGAGACCGGGCAGCCCGTCGTCGCCATCGAGGGCGACAGCGCATTCGGTTTCAGCGGCATGGAGATCGAGACCATCTGCCGGTACCGACTGCCGGTCACCGTCGTCATTCTCAACAACGGTGGCGTCTATCGGGGTGACGAGGCAACCACCGGCGCCGCCGACCCCGCTCCCACTGTGCTTAATGCCGGCGCGCGTCACGAATTGCTCGCAGAAGCATTCGGCGGCACGGGATATCACGTGGCGACACCAACCGAGCTCGAGGCGGCACTGACCGAGGCACTCGCCTCGAAGGGCCCCGCCCTCATTGACTGCCAACTCGACCCGGCCGCCGGGGTGGAGAGCGGGCACCTGGCGAGCCTCAACCCCACCAGCCGGGCTAGCGGCGATCGCCAGCGCGGCGCAGCCGGGCGCAGCGGGTCGCCGCCATCTGGCTAGCGGCCCTGAGTAAGGCTGCGCAGCTGGGCGTCGAAGAACTCGTCGAGGGCGAGCTGCTGGGCCGACGCGACCAGTGCGCGGGCAATGGGTGATCCTGGCCCGGCTGCGTTGGTGGCCAACGCGATCGGGACTTTCGGAGCCGGGTCGACCAGTTCGACCGCACGGATCTCACCCCGCGACGGCGTCATCCACAGCCAGGTGTGCGGCACGATGGTTGCCCAGTTGCTATTGGCCACCTGAGCGAATAACGAAGCGACGGAGTCGGTTTCGACTTGCGGGTGGACGGTGATGTCGTGGTCGGCAAAGGCCGCGTCGATGACCTGCCGGTCCCGCATGTCTGGCGTGAGCAACGCCAGTGGAAGTTGCGCCGCATCGGGCCACCGCAGCGTGGACGCACCGGACGGCAACATGTCCGCCCGCGACAGCAGGACGTAATGCTCCTCGTAGAGGGGCACCAGCGCTACATCCTGGCTATCCTTCACGTCCTCGGGAGACGGGTGCGCGATGACGGCGTCCAGCTCGAACTCGTGCAGGCGTCGGTACAGCTCGGCGTTGGCCAGCCGGGAACTGAGCTGCACCTTCGCCAAGGGGTGGGCCGAGCAAAACGCTGACAACACCAGGGACGCCGTCGTCGAGGCGGTCGGCACGGTGCCCAGCCGGAGTGTCCCGGTGATGCCGGACTGCACCGCATGCACCTCGGCCTTGAAGGCGTCGTGCTCGGCCAGAATCCGCTTGGCCCACACCACCAACCGTTCTCCCTCGGGAGTCAGGCCCTCGAAACTGTGGCCGCGGTTGATCAGCGTGACGTTGAGCTCGCGTTCTAGCTTGGCAATAGCGGCCGACAGCGCAGGTTGCGACACGTAACACTTCTCCGCGGCCCGAGCGAAGTGTCGCTCCTGGGCGACCGATACGAAGTACTCCAACTGACGGAAGAGCACCCGCACCTCCTCGGGCCGTGGGGCACGCTCCCGCTGAGGCTAACGCGTCGGTCCCGTGCCGGCCAATCCGGTGACGTCACAGCCCGGTGAGCTCGGCGCCGCACCGCAGGAATTGTTTGCTATGACGCGATCTGGGACCCGCTCATAGGGTTAGCCATTAGGATGTGAGGTTGTGTGCACCGCACCATCCGAGTACCAACCCGAAGGGTGAAGGCCATGCGTCGAGTTGTTCGCTATTTATTCGTGTCTTTCGCGATATCGACGATGGCCGCGGCCGGGTCGGGCAGCCCCGCCACCGGTGCGGTCCCGGTTCCGCACCCGACGCCCGGCGTCGCTTCGATCTTGCCTGGCAATGGCGCTGTGGTGGGTGTTGAACACCCGGTGGTGGTGACGTTCAACGCTCCCGTGACCGATCACCGCACCGCTGAACGGTCCATCCACATCAGCTCGCCGAGCAACATGACCGGCCACTTCCAGTGGCTCGACGGCAATGTCGTGCAGTGGGTTCCGGACCACTACTGGCCGGCGCACACCCGGGTCTCGGTCGGGGTCCAGGAGCTGACGGAGGGCTTCGAGACCGGCGACCAACTGCTCGGCGTTGCCAGCATCTCCGCGCACACCTTCACCGTAAGCCGAAACGGCGAGGTGCTCCGCACCATGCCGGCGTCGATGGGTAAGCCGAGCCGTCCAACGCCGACCGGCAATTTCAACGCCATGTCGAAGGAACGCACCGTCGTCATGGACTCCCGCACCATCGGCATTCCGCTCAATTCCTCGGACGGCTACCTGATCACCGCCTCCTACGCCGTTCGCGTCACCGGCAGCGGGGTATACGTCCACTCCGCGCCGTGGTCGGTGAACTCGCAGGGCTACGCCAATGTCAGCCATGGCTGCATCAACCTCAGCCCGGACAACGCAGCCTGGTACTTCAACATGGTCACCATCGGCGATCCGATCAACGTCGTCGCCTGATATTGCCGCGCCACGCGCCTAGTGTGGCGACGGTCACACTCGTGATCCGGAAGGCGTACGGCGGTCGGCCGGTTTGCGTTAGATAGCGATGCGAACGAAAGGCTGACCCATGACCGGTCCGCATGAACAGCGACTGACCCAGCGCATCGAGCAGTTGTTCGCCGAAGACGAGCAGTTCCGGCGGGCCAAGCCGGATGCAGCGATACGAGCCGAGGCACGCCAACCCGGGCTCCGGCTGCCGCAGGTGATCGAGACGCTGGTGCAGGGCTACGCCGATCGTCCGGCGATGGGCTGGCGGGCACGCGAACTGACGACCGATCCGGCCACCGGTCGCACCACCTCGAGGCTGCTGCCGAGGTTCGACACCATCACCTACCACGATCTATGGGCCAACGTTGCGGCGATCTCTGCGGCCTGGCGACACGACCCGGTCTATCCGACCGCGCCCGGAGATTTCGTGGCCACCGTCGGGTTCGCCAGCGTCGACTACCTGACCATCGACTTGGTCTGCGCCTACCTCGGGCTGGTGGCGGTTCCGCTGCAGCACAACACCACGGCCTCGCGGTTGCAGCCCATCTTCGCCGAGGTGGAACCGCAGACACTGGCCGCCAGCGCCGATTACCTCGACCTTGCCGTCGAAGCCGCGATACACAGCACCTCGTTGCGTCGCCTAGTCGTCTTCGACCACCAGCCCGAAATCGATGCTCAGCGCGAGAGTTTCGAACGAGCGAAGGCACGGCTGGCGGATGCAGACTCGGCGGTAACCGTCGAAATTCTGGCTGATGTCATCGCCCACGGAACTAGCCTGCCGACCGAGCCGATGTACACCGGCGACACCGATCAGCGGCTGGCCATGATCATGTACACCTCGGGTAGCACCGGATTGCCCAAGGGGGCAATGTATTCCGAGGACATGGTCACCAGCATATGGACCAACGAGATGATGCCGAAGTATGAGCACATCCCGGTAATCAACGTGAACTTCATGCCGCTGAACCATCTCGGCGGACGGATACCACTGTCGACCGCCTTTCAGGCCGGCGGCACCAGTTACTTTGTGCCCGAGAGCGATTTGTCCACGCTCTTTGAGGACTGGAACCTGGTGCGCCCCACCGAGATGGGACTGGTGCCCCGGGTGGCGGAGATGCTCTACCAGCGCTACCAAAGCGCGGTCGACCGGCGTGTTTTCCAGGGAGGCCAGCTCACCGCAGACGCCGAAGCAGAGTCACGAGCGGAGCTACGCGGCCAGGTCCTGGGTGGACGTATCATCACCAGCTTCAGCGGCACGGCACCGCTGTCCGCGGAGATGAAGAACTTCATCGAGTCCTGTCTGGACGTGCACGTGCTGGACGGCTATGGACTGACCGAGGTCGGCATGGTCACCAAGGACGGTCTGATGACCAAGCCCCCGGTGATCGACTACAAACTGATCGACGTCCCCGAGCTGGGCTACTTCCGCACCGACAAGCCTTTTCCGCGTGGCGAGCTGCTGGTGAAATCGGCGACATCCTTCTCCGGCTACTACAAACGACCCGACGTCACCGCCAAGGCCTTCGACCCTGACGGTTACTACCGGACGGGCGACGTGATGGCTGAGCTCGAGCCGGATCGGCTTGCCTACGTGGACCGTCGCAACAATGTGCTGAAGTTGTCCCAAGGCGAGTTCGTCGCCGTCGCACGGCTGGAAGCGGTGTTCGCCAGCGCAGCGCTGGTCCGGCAGGTCTTCGTCTACGGGAACAGCGAACGTCCCTATCTGCTGGCAGTCGTGGTTCCGACCGACGAGGCCCTGGAGCGGTTTGCGCACGACAACGCCGGGCTCAAGGCGGCGCTGAGTGAATCATTCCGTCAGACAGCCAAATTCGCCGAATTGCAGTCGTATGAGGTGCCGGCGGAGTTCCTGGTCGAACTCGACCCGTTCAGCTCCGACAACGGGCTGTTGTCGGGAGTCGGCAAGCTGCTGCGGCCAAAGCTCAAGGAGCACTACGGCGAACGGCTCGAGCAGCTATACACCGAACTGGCCGACACCCGGGCGGCCGAGCTCCGTTCGCTGCGCGAAAGTGCGAAGGATCGGCCGGTCGTCGAAACGGTGGCGCGTGCTGCCGAGGCATTGCTGGGCCTGGTCGGCGGCGCAACGGACCCGGACGCACAGTTCCTGGACCTCGGCGGTGATTCCCTGTCCGCCTTGACCTTCTCCAACCTGCTGCAGGACATCTTCGATGTTGAGGTCCCGGTTGGCCAGATCATCAGTCCCACGAGCGATTTGCGACAACTCGCGGAATATGTTGAGGCCGAACGCGGATCGGGTTCGGACCGACCCACATTCTCCCGAGTGCACAGGCAGGGCGCAACCGAGGTGCGCGCCGCCGACCTCACGCTGGACAAGTTCATCGACACGAAGACCTTGACCGAAGCTCCGTCGCTTGCCGCGGTGACCGGCACGCCCCGGACCGTGTTGCTCACTGGCGCCAACGGCTGGCTTGGCCGCTTCCTGTCCCTGGAATGGCTGGAACGGCTTGCCGAGACCGGCGGAAAGCTCATCACCATTGTGCGCGGCGCGGACGTCGAATCGGCCACGCGGCGGCTAGAGGACGTTTTCCGCGCCGGTGACACTGAAACACTGGAACGGTTCCGCGCCTTGGCCGTTGACCACCTTGAGGTCATCCCGGGTGACATCGGGGAGCCGAATCTGGGCCTGGACCAACCGACTTGGGAGAGACTGGCCCAGAGGGTGGACATGATCGTCCACCCGGCCGCCCTGGTCAACCACGTCCTGCCCTACGACCAGATGTTCGGCCCCAACGTCGTGGGAACCGCCGAGATCATCCGGCTGGCAATCACCGGCCGGATCAAGCCGGTCACCTACTTGTCGACGGTCGCCGTGGCGATGTCCGTTGATCCCGCCGAGTTCGAGGAAGACGGCGATATCCGTGTGGTCAGCCCGATCCGCCACGCCGACGGCAGTTATGCGAACGGGTACGCGAACAGCAAGTGGGCCGGCGAGGTGCTGCTGCGCGAGGCGCACGACCTGTACGGCCTGCCCGTCTCGGTGTTCCGCTGCGACATGATCCTGGCCGACACCACCTACGCGGGCCAGCTCAATCTGCCGGACATGTTCACCCGGTTGATGCTGAGCCTGGTCGCCACGGGAATTGCGCCCGGCTCGTTCTACGAGCTCGACACCGACCGCAACCGGCAACGGGCCCACTATGACGGGCTGCCCGTTGAGTTCATCGCCGAGGCGATCTCGACACTGGGCGAACGGGTGGTCGACGGGTTCGAGACGTACCACGTGATGAACCCGTACGATGACGGCATCGGGCTCGACGAGTACGTCGACTGGCTCATCGACGCGGGATATCCAGTCGAGCGTGTCGGTGATTACGACGCCTGGTTGCAGCGGTTCGACACGACGATCCGGGCTCTGCCGGAGCGGCAGCGCCAGGCATCGCTCCTCCCGCTGATCCACAACTACCAGCGACCCGAAACACCGATTCGCGGGTCGATCGCCCCGACGGACCGGTTCCGCTCGGCGGTGCAGGACGCGAAAATCGGTCCGGACAAAGACATTCCGCATGTGACACCGCAGGTCATCGTCAAGTACATCACCGACCTGCAGCTGCTCGGACTGTTGTAGGGCGATGCTCGCCGAGTGTGCGCCCACTGCGAAAAATCGTAAAGAATTTCGCACTGGGCGCACGTTCGGCGATTCGGGCTCGCTAGCCCTCCTGTACCAGATCGACGATGTCAATGATGTTGTCGGCCACGAACTTCGGCTGATACAGCATCATGTTGTGACCGCTTCCGACGGAGACTATGTTGGTGGTGCCGAGCGCGTCCGCCAGCAGGGTGTTCGCCTGGTGGATCTGGGCCAGCGTGTAGTTCTCCGGCGTCAGCACCTCGGGCGACGCGAACTTGTCAGAGCTGAGCACGATCGCCGGAACCCGCGGCAGAGGCGGTGCGGCGTTGATCCGGGCCACGGCGTCGCCGGCCAGCACGCCCTCTCCCCCGGGCTCGGGCGGCGCAGCGCTATCGCGTTCGAATGCCGCATTCTGTGCGGAGCTTCCAACTGAGAGTAGAAACTCCGATACTGGATCGACAAACACCAGCCCCGCCACCAGATCCGGGTGCGTACGCGCCAGCAGATCGAGCACCAGGCCGCCGTAGGAGTGGGCCGCGAAGACGAATGGCCCCGGCAACTGCGAGGCGCCGAGCAGCGCGACGACGTCGTCGACGTCCTGCTGCACGTTGTGTGGTTGCGGCACCTCAGTGGACCGGTCCGAACCGTCGGGCCGGGTGTTGGGCCGGTCGTATGCGCACGCCTGTGTGGTCTTGGCAATCGTCGGCTGGGCCGCGTCGGGGCTGGGGCCGAGCTTCGCCTGCGTGATGATGTCGTATGGCGAGGATCGGATCGGGTCATCGGGCGGCACAACGACATTCCATGCCTCGGCGTAGCTGCCCTTGCCGGGAATGATGAACACCGTCGGCTCGCCGGTGCCCTGACAGTCGAGAAACAACTGCCGACCGCCGCCGACGTCGAACAGTCCGGACGGCCCGGGATCGGCCGCACTGCGCGCGCAACCACCCGCCGCGATGGCGAGGATCGCGGTCAGCGTGCCAAGCGATCGCCTCACACAGCGACGCTACATCGCGACGCCCACCGCAAGGAGCACGATCGCGATCAGGGGGAAGATTCCCTGCGTGATGGCGGCACGGGCCTTATCCGGCGACGACGCGATCAGCACTACCGCTGCTGCCAGCATCGACCCGGTGCCGGCGAAGATCAGGGCAAGGCCGACACCATACCGACCGGTTCCTCCGATCACGATTCCGGTCACACTGATGATGGCCAGGAACAGGTTGTAGAACCCCTGGTTGAACGCCAGCTCCTTGGTGGCCTGCGCCTCCTCCTCGGTGATACCGAACGTCGCGCGGGTCCTGGCGGACGTCCACGTGAGCGATTCCATCACCCAGATGTAGACATGCAACAGTGCCGCGAGACCCGCGAAAATCAAACCGGCATAGACCATTACGCACCCGCTCCCCACTTATCGAACAGTCCGGCCTGGCCCATTCCACTCACTCCACTGGGCGGCGTCATGCCCAGGTGCGTCCACGCTAACCCCGTTGCCACGCGACCCCGGGGCGTTCTGGCAATCATCCCGGCGCGCACCAGGAACGGCTCGCACACTTCTTCGACCGTGGTCGCCTCCTCCCCCACCGCGACGGCCAGCGTGGACACCCCGACGGGGCCGCCGCCGAAACTGCGGGTGAGGGCCGACAACACGGCACGGTCCAGCCGGTCGAGGCCGAGCTCGTCGACGTCGTAGACCTCAAGCGCCGACTTGGCGATGTCGCGGGTGATGACCCCGTCGGCGCGAACCTCCGCGTAGTCGCGGACCCGGCGCAGCAGCCGGTTGGCGATCCGCGGGGTGCCCCGCGACCGGCGGGCGATCTCGGCACCGGCTTCAGCCCCCACTTCGATACCCAGGATCCCCGCTGAGCGGGCCAGCACCCGCTCCA
>JAVROG010000297.1:0-7504 GCA_032162865.1 Mycobacterium sp.
ATTTCCCAGCGACGAATAACCCTGCACCGCGATGACCCCACCGGAGGCCAGCGTCAGGAACGCCGCCACCCCGACCGTCCCACCGATCATGACCAACGCACCGGCGCCCAGCGTCATCTCGGCGATGAGGCGAATTGTCTCCTTGCGGTAGCGCGTGAGGGCGTTTGGGACGTAGCGCATGGTTTCGCCGTAGAACAGCGCCTGCTCGCCAAAGCTGTCGACCGGTTGCTGGAACCTCGAGAAGAAGTTGCGTACGCGAAAGGTGAAGTCGTAGCTCATCGCATATTCACCATCGCTCGCCCGTCGCCATCTGTTACTTCGCCCTGTTACTTCGCCGAGATTCTGACGCCGATGGCGGTCATGACCACATTGATGACGAATAGGCAGATGAACGCGTACACGACGGTTTCGTTGACCGCGTTGCCGACGCCCTTCGGCCCGCCTTTGACGGTCAGGCCGCGATAGCACCCGACCAACCCGGCCATCACACCGAACAGCAGCGCCTTCACTTCGGCGAGGATCAGCTCCCGCAGTCCGGTCAGCACCGTCAGTCCGTTGATGAAGGCGCCGGGGTTGACCCCCTGCAAGAAGACGGAGAATGCGTAGCCGCCGGATAGGCCGATCAGGCACACCAGACCGTTGAGCAACAAGGCAACCAGCGTGGACGCCAAGACTCTTGGGACCACCAATCGCTGGATCGGGTCGATGCCGAGCACCCGCATCGCGTCGATCTCCTCGCGGATGGTGCGCGCCCCCAGGTCTGCGCAGATCGCGGTGGCCCCCGCACCCGCCACCACCAGCACGGTCACGATCGGCCCCAGCTGGGTGATGGTGCCAAATGCCGTTCCGGCACCGGACAGGTCGGCGGCGCCGATCTCGCGCAGCAGAATGTTCAGGGTGAATGCGACCAGGACGGTGAACGGGATCGAGACCAACAGCGTCGGCACCAGGGAAACCCGCGCGACCATCCAGGTCTGATCGAGGAATTCCCGGAACTGAAACGGCCGCCGGAAAGCGGCACGTGCAGTCTCTATCGCCATCTCGAAAAACCCGCCGACGGCCCGAGCCGGCACGGCCATACGTTGCAGCAACCCGGGTCCCCCAATCTGTTGCTCGTGGCGAGTCGTACGTTGCCCTGAACACACCGTTGGATGACTCGTTGCTTGGTGTGAGCCGGCTCATAGTAACTAGAACAAGTTCCTGCTGTCGATGAACCATCAAATATTTTGCGGCAAATATGCCTAGCTGGTATTTCATCTACATCTGGGGCAGCATGGCTAGCCCCCGCCAGCGCGTCAACCGCCTTCAAGCCGGCCCGCGCGGGCCGTCAACCCATCACTCCGGTGGCGGCGAAATTGACCTCCGGGTCACGACCAGCAAAGTAGCCCTGCAAAGTCGTGCTCAACTGACCGGGATCCCAGGCCGCGGCATCGGCGTCGAACTGATGCTCCACGGTCGGCGCAGCAACCAACGTCACGCGCGGCCCGTACACGATGAACACCTGGCCATTGACCTCCGCGGCCTCCGGCGATGCCAGAAACTGCACCAGGCTCACTACATGTTCGGGTGACAGCGGGTCGATCTCGCCGTCTTCGGGTGCCGCGCCGAAGACATCGGCCGTCATCGCGGTGCGCGCCCGCGGGCAGATGGCGTTGGCGCACACCCCGTAGCGGCCCAACGCCCGTGCCGCCGACAGGGTCAGCGCGGTGATGCCCGCCTTCGCGGCGCCGTAGTTGGCCTGCCCGACCGGACCCACCAGGCCGGCTTCCGACGAGGTGTTGATGATCCGGCCGAAGACGCGGCCGTCCCCGGCTTCTTTGGCTTTGGTGCGCCAGTAGGTGGCCGCGTTGCGGGTGAGCAGGAAATGGCCGCGCAGGTGCACGGCGATCACCTGGTCCCAGTCCTCGTCGCTCATGTTGAACAGCATCCGGTCGCGGGTGATGCCGGCGTTGTTCACCACGATGTCCAGTCCGCCCAGCCCATCGGCGGTGCTGAGAAGTTCGTCGGCCGTCTGGCGCTGGCTGATATCGCCGGCCACCGCGATCGCCTTTGCACCAGCTGTGCTGATCTCGTCGATGACGTCGGAAGCGTCCAGGCCGGAGGTGATGTCGTTGACGACGACGGTGGCACCCAGACGGGCCAGGCCGATGGCCTCGGCACGGCCCAGGCCCGCGCCGGCACCGGTAACCACCGCGACCTTGCCGGACAGATCGGTCGCGTTCGTGCTGCTACTCAATTTATGAATACCTCTAGTTTCGGGTCAGTCCTCGCGTAGCAGGGCGGCGCGCGGGCATTCGGCGATCGACTGCTCGGCCAGATCCTCCTGCTCAGCTGGAATCGGATCGGTCTTCACGACGGCATAGTCTTCGTCATCCAGGTCGAAGATATCCGGCGCGATCCCCAAGCACACCGCGTTGCCTTCGCACCGGTCACGGTCAACTTTCACTCTCACGGCACCCTCCTTGAACCTGGGCTGCAGTTAGGAAATACGCCTCGGGCCGAACTCGTCAGCGTGTAGATCAGTATGTCGCAATACCCTAGGGGCTCCCATAGCGTTCAGGCACATCTGAACATACCGTCGCTGGATTCCGAGACTAGAACGTGTTACAACCGGGGGAACGAATGGGTGGCGGTTGGCACGCGTCAGGTGGCCGGTAGCGCCCGTCGGATAAACACAATCGTTCGACCGGAGGCAGCCGCAATGCGCATCAGTTACACCCCTGAGCAGGAGGAGCTGCGTCGCGAACTGCGGTCGTACTTCGGCACTTTGATGACGCCGGAGCGCCGCGAGGCATTGAGCTCCGTGCAGGGCGAATACGGCACCGGCAACGTGTACCGGGAAACCGTCGCACAGATGGGCAAGGACGGGTGGCTGACCCTGAACTGGCCGAAGGAGTACGGCGGCCAGGACCGCACTCCGATGGACTCACTGATTTTCACCGATGAAGCCGCCATCGCGGGTGCTCCGGTGCCGTTCCTGACGATCAACAGCGTGGCGCCGACGATCATGGCCTTCGGCACCGATGAGCAGAAGAAGTTCTTCCTGCCCAAGATCGCCGCCGGGGACCTGCACTTCGCGATCGGCTACTCCGAGCCCAGCGCCGGCACCGACCTGGCCAACCTGCGCACCACGGCGGTCCGCGACGGCGACGACTACGTGATCAACGGCCAGAAGATGTGGACCAGCCTGATCGCCTACGCGGACTGGGTCTGGCTGGCGGTACGCACCAACCCCGAAGCCAAGAAGCACCGCGGCATCTCGATGCTGGTGGTGCCCACCACCGCCGAGGGTTTCTCGTGGACACCGGTGCACACCATGGCCGGGCCGGACACCAGCGCCACCTACTACACCGATGTGCGCGTCCCGGTGAGCAATCTGATCGGCGAGGAGAACGCCGGCTGGAAGCTGGTGACCAACCAGCTCAACCACGAGCGGGTCGCACTCGTCTCGCCGGCCCCGATCTTCATGTGCCTGCGGGAGGTTCGGGAGTGGGCCCAGAACACCAAGGACGCCAGCGGCGGTCGGCTCATCGACTCGGAGTGGGTGCAGCTCAACCTGGCCCGGGTGCATGCCAAGGCCGAAGTGCTCAAGCTGATCAATTGGGAGCTGGCGTCAGCGGACGACGAGGCACTGTCACCGGCGGACGCATCGGCCGCGAAGGTCTTCGGGACCGAGCTGGCCACCGAGGCTTACCGGCTGCTGATGGAGGTGCTAGGCACCGCGGCCACCCTGCGTCAGGACACCCCAGGCGCGCTGGTGCGCGGCCGGGTCGAACGGATGCACCGGGCCTGCCTGATCCTGACCTTTGGCGGCGGCACCAACGAAGTCCAGCGCGACATCATCGGCATGGTCGCACTGGGACTGCCCCGAGCCAACCGCTGACTCTCTTTTAAAGGACGAACATTCATGGACTTCTCGACGACCGAAGCGGCCAAGGATCTCGGCGGGCTGGTCGACACCATCGTGGACGCGGTGTGCACACCCGACCATCAGCGTGAGCTCGACGGCCTCGATCAGCGTTTCGATCGCGGCCTGTGGCGCAAGCTCATCGACAGCGACATCCTGACCAGCGCGGCCGCCACCCAGGTGGGCGGCGACGGTTTCGGCGTCCTCGAGCAGGTTGCGATTCTGGTTGCGCTGGGACACCAGCTGGCGGCGGTGCCGTACCTGGAGTCGGTGGTGTTGGGCGCCGGAGCGCTGGCCCGATTCGGCTCCGAGGAATTGCAGCAGAGTTGGGGCGCTCAGGCAGTGACCGGGGAGAAGATCCTGACCGTCGCGCTGGACGGCGAGATGGGCGACGGTCCGGTGCAGGCGGTCGGCGCGGGTGAGGGCCACCGGCTGACCGGCAGCCGCACACTCGTTTTCTACGGTCCCGCGGCGGACGCCTTTCTGGTGCCCGCCGAAACCGATTCCGGTACGGCCGTTTTCCTGGTCGCCGCCGACGACCCCGGGGTGACGGTGACGCCGCTCGAGACCACCGGTCTGGGCAGCGTCGGGCACATAGCGCTGGACGGTGTTGCGGTGGACGGCTCGCGGCAGGTGGGCGGTAGTGACGTCGTTGCCTGGCTGCGCACAATCTCCACCCTGGGCCGCAGCGCGTATCAGCTCGGTGTGCTCGAGCGGGGTCTGCACATGACAGCCGAATACGCACGGACCCGTGAGCAGTTCGACCGTCCGATCGGCAGCTTCCAGGCGGTGGGCCAGCGGATGGCCGACGGCTACATCGACGTCAAGGGTCTGCGGTTGACGTTGACTCAGGCAGCCTGGAAGGTCGCCGAGGACATTCCCGCCGAGATCGACGTGGCGAGTGCCGCGTTCTGGGCCGCCGATGCCGGGCATCGGGTGGCGCACACCATCGTGCACGTGCACGGAGGTGTCGGCGTCGACACCGATCACCCGGTGCACCGCTATTTCCTCGCGGCCAAGGAAACCGAGTTTGCATTGGGCGGAGCCACCGGGCAGCTGCGGCAGATCGGCCGTGAGCTGGCCGAGACCCCCGCCTAGCGGCTTGGCGAGCGTGTGAGTTGAGCAACCACCCCACGGTCACCGAGCTGCTGGGGCCGCTGACCGAAATCGAGGACCGGGGCGTCTATTTCGAGGACTCCTTCACCAGCTGGCGTGACCACTTGCGGCACGGTGCGGCCATTGCCGAGGCGCTGCGTGAGCGTTTCGACCCAACCCGGCCACCCCACGTCGGCGTGCTGCTGGAGAACACACCGTTCTTCTCAGCGATGTTGGTGGCAGCCGGAATGTCGGGCATCATCCCGGTAGGACTCAATCCGGTGCGCCGCGGCACGTCGCTGGCCCGCGACATCAGCCACGCCGACTGCCAACTGGTGTTAGCCGATTCGAAATCCGCTGCAGCCCTGGATGACATCGATCACGTGAACGTCGATTCCGTCGAGTGGATTCAGGAGGTTGACGCGCACCGGGATGCCGACCTGCAATTTCAATCCGCCACGCCCGCAGACCTTTTCATGCTGATCTTCACCTCAGGTACCAGCGGTGAGCCCAAGGCGGTGAAGTGCAGCCACGGCAAGGTGGCGACAGCCGGTCTCGGGATGACCCAGCGCTTCAAACTCGGCCCAGACGACGTCTGCTATGTATCGATGCCGTTGTTCCATTCCAACGCGCTGTTGGTCGGCTGGGGGGTGGCGGCGGCGTGTCGGGGCTCAATCGCGTTGCGGCGCAAGTTCTCTGCGTCGAATTTTCTGCCTGACGTACGCCGCTACGGTGCCACCTACGCCAACTATGTCGGCAAGCCCCTGTCGTATGTACTTGCCACGCCCGAGCAACCCGATGACGCCGACAACCCACTGCGCGCGGTATACGGCAACGAAGGCGTGCCCAGGGACGTCGAACGTTTCGCCAGCAGATTCGGCTGTCGCGTCCAGGACGGATTCGGTTCGACCGAACTCGGAGTGGCCATCGCCCGCACGCCCGACACTCCGGTCGGCGCACTGGGGCCGCTGCCTGACGGAGTGGCGATCCTGGACCCGGGTACCGGCGCGGCCTGCCCGCCAGGGGTGGTCGGCGAACTGGTGAACACCACCGGAGCCGGCGGTTTCGAGGGTTACTACAACGACGAAGCCGCCGAATCCGAGCGGATGGCCGGCGGCATGTATCACAGTGGCGATCTCGCCTACCGCGACGAGGCCAACTACGCCTACTTCGCCGGCCGACTCGGCGACTGGATGCGGGTCGACGGTGAAAACCTGGGCACCGCCCCGATCGAGCGGGTACTACTGCGCTACCCCGACGTCACCGAGGTTGCGGTCTACCCGGTGCCCGACCCGGTTGTCGGCGATCAGGTGATGGCGGCGCTCGTCCTGGCGCCCGACGCGGCGTTCGATGCCGATCGGTTCCGGGCTTTCCTGGCCGAGCAGCCCGACCTCAGCCCCAAGCAGTGGCCGTCGTACGTGCGGGTGAGCGCCGGGCTGCCGGGCACGGTGACCTTCAAGGTGCTCAAACGACAGCTGTCGGCCGAGGGTGTCGATTGCGGCGACCCGGTGTTCCCCATCCGCCGGCGGTCGGCCGTCCGAGGTTGACGCACTACGACGGCGTCCCGGGCGCGCACGTGCTGGCAGCGAGCTTCGACGAGCTGGCCGGGTCGGCGTCCGTCGGTATCGCCATCGCGGCACCCGGCCAAAGCGAGGTGTATACATTGGGCCGTTGGTCTACCGGTGTCGCATGGTCAACGGCCAAAGTGCCGTTGGCGATTGCGGCATTGCGCGCAGACCGAGCACGCGCAAAAACCCTGGTAGCCAAAGCGATTACCGAATCGGACAACCCTGCGTCGGAGCAGTTGTGGTCGCTGCTGGGGGAACCTGCTTGTGCGGCGGGCCGGGTACAAGCCGTCATCGCCGAAGCCGGCGACGCGTCGACTGTGGTCGAAGCACGACGCCTACGGCCGGGATTCACCGCGTTCGGCCAGACACAGTGGTCGCTGGCGCTGCAGGCGCGGTTCGCTGCGAACCTGAGTGACATCCTGGAAGCGGCCCCGGTCATCGAGCTGATGCACCGCATCATGCCGGAGCAGCGATGGGGTTTGGCCGCCAAAGGCGTTGCCGCGAAGGGTGGTTGGGGTCCGGGCGTCGGTGGCGGCTACCTGACTCGGCAGTTCGGCATCGTGCCGGTGCCGACGGGAGACCTCGGCGTCGCGCTAGCGGCCGACGCGCGAACGTTCGAGGCCGGCGTGGCCGTACTCAGCCGGCTAACTGACTGGCTCTTCAGTCACGTGGCCGAATTACCCCATTAGTGACGGCACCACGGCTTCGATCAGGTGCGGGCCGGGTTCGGCAAAGGCGTCGCGCAGCGCGTCGGCCAATTCCTCGCAGCTGGTGGCGCGCCGCGCCGGCACCCCCATGCCTTCGGCAATCTTGACGAAATCCATTGTGGGGCGGGAGATATCGAGGAGATCCAAAGCCTTCGGGCCGGGAGCGGATCCCGCGCCGACGCGTTGCAGCTCGAGCCGCAGGATGTCGTAGGCGCCATTGTTGTAAA
>JAVROG010000298.1:0-3102 GCA_032162865.1 Mycobacterium sp.
CGGATCGGCACTGAACCGGATGCTCGACCACATCTCTGCCGCGCTGTCGACCCGGCAGGCCAGCGAAATGCGGGTTCGCCAATTCGTCGCCGACGCCAGTCACGAACTGCGCACGCCACTGGCCGCGATTCGCGGCTACACCGAGCTAGCGCAAAAAATGGGTGACGACCGTGAGGCGGTCGCACACGCGATGAGCCGCGTGGCGTCGGAGACCCAGCGGGTGACGCGCCTTGTCGAGGATCTGCTACTGCTGGCCCGTCTAGACTCCGGCCGACCGCTGGAACGTGAACCGGTGGACCTGTCCCGGCTGGCGGTCGATGCGGTCAGCGACGCCCACGTCGCCGGGCCGGATCACCAGTGGGAGCTCGACCTGCCGCCCGAACCGGTGGTGGTCACCGGTGACGAGGCTCGGCTGAACCAGGTTATGGCGAACCTGCTTGCCAACGCCCGCGTCCATACCGGGCCCGGCACCGTGGTGACGACCCGGTTGAGCACCGAGCCGACGCACACGCTGCTGCAAGTGATCGACAACGGGCCTGGCATTCCGGTAGCGCAGCAATCGGAGGTGTTCGAACGGTTCGCGCGCGGCGACACCTCCCGCTCCCGCAAAGGGGGCAGCACCGGCCTGGGCCTGGCAATCGTCTCCGCCGTCGTCAAGGCGCACAACGGCACGATCACCGTTCATAGCTCGCCCGGTCACACCGAGTTCGCGGTGCGGTTGCCGGCAAACGGATGGCAACCGCCCGCGTCCACTCGTAGGTCGACCCAAGGCGTCAGCCCGAGCAGGTGACGTCGATCTCGAACGACTTCTTGACCGGCTGCATCGGGTTGGCCATGTCCACCCCGGTGGCGGTGCCGCTGATCTTGTAGGAGTTGCCGTTCTTGGTCGCCGAGGCGTTGGCGTCAGGTGTGCCAGGGGCGTAGCCGAGGGTTACGCCGTTGACATTGCCGAGGGCAACCGACTTCACCTCGGGAGGACTGGCGTCGGTGAGTACCGCGCCGACGCCGGCCGCCGCGCCGCCGATCGCGATGTTGACGGTGCCGCCCGTCGTCGTGCACACGGTCGTCCCGCTGATTTGCTGGTCTTTGCCCTCGATGAGGACCTTCGTCCCGGAAGCGCCACCGCCTCCGCCCGATGCCGCGCTGGAGGACCCACCGCCCGAACTCGACTTTTTGTCCGAACATCCGGATAGACCCACGACCAGAATGGCCGCCCCAGCTACGGCGACCGTCAGTCCACGCTTCACTCGTGCTCCTTTGCCCGTTGTAGCGATCCACTGTGGTTGAAGACCGCTTCGGCAGTATGCGGGTTAACTGGACCGAAGGTCTAGGGACATCGAAGAATTAATTTCGAGTTTGTTAACTCGGCGGGCGCTCCTGAGTCCTCGACGGGGACCTTTCGGGGGCCCTACGTTAATGGCAGGGTAGTGCCGGTGGATTACAAGCCTCCTACCGCGGTTATCGAGTCGGCGCATGGCGAGCATTCGCTACCCTTCGACGACACAAGGGATTTCGACGATGCCGACCGCGGATTCATTGCCGCGCTATCCCCGTGCGTAATCAAGGCGGCCGACGGCCGGGTGGTGTGGGACAACGACGAGTACTCTTTCCTGACCGGCCCACCGCCCACATCGGTGCACCCCAGCTTGTGGCGGCAGTCGACGCTGGTCGCCAAACAGGGTCTGTACAAAGTAGTGCCGGGCATCTACCAGGTCCGCGGATTCGACCTGTCCAACATCAGCTTCATCGAGGGTGACACCGGAGTCATCGTCATCGACCCCCTGGTGTCGACCGAAGTGGCGGCCGCCGCGTTGGAGTTCTACCGAACGCACCGGGGTAGCGACCGGCCCGTCGTCGCCGTGATTTACACCCACAGCCATGTCGATCATTTCGGCGGCGTGCTCGGCGTCACCTCGCAAGCGGACGTGGATGCCGGGAAGGTGGCGGTTATTGCCCCAGAAGGCTTTACCGAACACGCGGTGCAGGAGAACGTCTACGCGGGCCCGGCCATGACGCGCCGTGCGACTTACATGTACGGCATCGTGCTGGAGCGCGGACCGCGGGGCCAGGTGGGTTGCGGTCTCGGGCAGACCCCGTCGACCGGCGAGGTCGGATTGATCGTCCCGACCGTCGACATCCGAGAGACGGGGGAGACACACACCGTCGACGGTGTGGAGATCGAATTCCAGATGGCGCCGGGCACCGAGGCGCCCGCCGAGATGCACTTCTATTTCCCGCAATTCCGTGCATTGTGCATGGCCGAGAACGCAACTCACAATCTGCACAACTTGCTGACCCTGCGTGGCGCGCTGGTTCGCGACCCGCATGCCTGGTCGGGTTACCTCACCGAGGCGATCGACTCCTTTGCCGACCGCACCGACGTGGTGTTCGCCTCCCATCACTGGCCCACCTGGGGACACGAGCACATCGTGGAGTTTCTTTCGCTGCAGCGCGACCTGTACGCCTACCTGCACGACCAGACGCTGCGTCTGCTCAACCAGGGCTACACGGGCGTGGAGATCGCCGAAATGTTCCAGATGCCACCGGCATTGGACCAGGCCTGGCATACCCGCGGCTACTACGGGTCGGTCAGCCACAACGTGAAGGCGGTCTACCAGCGCTACATGGGATGGTTCGACGGCAACCCGGGGCGGCTCTGGCCGCACCCGCCCGAAGCGTTGGGCCCGCGCTACGTCGAGGCCATCGGTGGCATCGACCGTGTCGTCGAGCTGGCTCAGGCGGCGTTCGATTCCGGTGATTTCCGTTGGGCGGCAACGTTGCTCGATCACGCGATGTTCACCGACGAGCATCATGCGGGGGCACGCGAGCTGTACGCGGACACGTTGGAACAGTTGGGCTACGGCGCAGAATCCGCTACCTGGCGAAACTTCTTCATCAGCGGTGCCACCGAACTGCGCGTCGGCAATTTCGGCACCGCGGCCCAGGTCACCTCGCCGACCTTGCTGTCCCAGCTCACACCCGATCAGATCTTTGACGGTCTGGCCATTCGGGTCAACGGTCCGCGCAGCTGGGACCTCGACGTCGCCATCGACATCACCTTCGCCGATCTGGACGCCAACTACCGGCTGGCGCTGCGCAACG
>JAVROG010000299.1:0-11251 GCA_032162865.1 Mycobacterium sp.
GGCCAACCCTGCCTCCGCTGCCGTCGACCATCACGATTCCCGGGGGCCCCACAATCACGGTGCCGCACCTGCCCTGACCCAGGTCACCGATCGGCAACGAGCCCGCGTGGCGGCGATTCGCCGATACGTGCAGCTACTAGCGTTGGCGGCCGTGACGAGGTACGACCCGCCTGACTACGGCGCCAACGACCCGACTGTCTATGGCAATTACGGCCACGGGCCCAGCGGGAGCGGGCACGGCCAGGAGCCACCACCCCAGCCCACTCCCGGCTGGCGGAAGCCCCTGGCGTTGGTCGGATGGGGCGTGTTGATCGCAGTCCTAATCGGGCTGATCATCTACGGCATCATCCTGCTCTCCCGAGGCCGTCCCAGTCCGGCTTCAGTCATCACGACCACCACCGCGACATCGGCGACGACAACCACCACCACGACCACCACCACGACCACCACCACGACGACAACAACAACAACGACGACCACCACCACGGCCCCGACGACGACCAGCACGACCGGCCCGACCAAGGACACCATTACCAGCAGTCCGACCACGACGCGGGCCAATTCCCCAGGGCCTGGTGTGCTTCCCAGGCTGCCGTCGCAGATAACGTTGCCGCAGATGCCCACCGTCATCAATTTGCCGCCTGGCCTGTGACCCGGCCCCGTCGCACTCGCGACGGCTAGGGTGGGAACGGCCGCCGACCGCCAGCAAAAGAATGGACACAGGGGTGTGGATATGAGCGAGTCGCTCGGGTTGTCGATCGGGGTGGCCAACCTGGTCGCGGCGCGATCGGGCAGTGCCCCGGTTTCTCGCACACCGGTGTTGACGTTGTTCGAGCACCGGCCAACCGAAGTCGGTCTGCCCGAAGAAAACCCGAACCTGACCGAGCCTGGGCTGGTACTGCGCGGATTCATCGAGCGGGTCGGCGATCCGGCGCCGCTAGTAGCCGCCGACGGGACGAAGTACCTGGGCCAGGCGCTGACCATCGAAGCCTTGGAAGCGATGGCGCGCACCGTCGGATACGGGGCGCCGATCACTGTCGCCGTCCCCGCCTACTGGTCGGACAACCAGGTTGCCGCGCTGCGGCAAGAGTTGTTCGCTCAGCCTGACCTGGCCGCGCGCGGTGGCCCGCCGACGTTGATCTCGGACGCCACGGCCGCGCTGACCGCGCTGAATGCCCGACCCGGATTTCCCAGGGACGGGATCGTCGCGTTGTGCGACTTCGGCGCCGGCGGTACCAGCCTCACCCTGGCCGACGCCGGATCCAATTTCCAGCTGATCGGCAGCACCGTTCGTTTCAGCGAATTCTCCGGCGACGACCTCGATCAACTGATCCTGAACCATCTGCTGACCGCCTCTCCCAGTGCCGACAGCAGCGACGTTTCGGCCACCGCGACATCGATGGGGTCGGTGACGCGGATGCTCGGTGGCTGCCGCGCGGCCAAGGAGCAACTGTCAGCGGCGACGGTGGCCACAGTTGCGACCGGCGCCGGAGGGGATCTGCGGATATCTCGCGATGAATTCGAACAACTCATCTCCGCGCCTCTGGACCGGTTCATCTCGGCCATTGGAGAAGTACTGCAGCGCAACGGGATTGGCCGGCTTGCCGCGGTGGCTGCGATTGGTGGCGGCGCCAGCATCCCGCTGATCCCTGCCCGCCTGGCGGAACGTCTGCAGGTGCCGGCCATCACGACGCCGCAGCCCCTGTTCGGCGCCGCTGTCGGCGCGGCGACCCTCGGTGCGGTGCAATCTTCGGCGGCAGCGGCGGCGACCGGCTTGGCGCCCGCGGTCGACGCACCGACAGGCATAGCCGGAGCCGTCGGTCCCGCGACCGTGGCAGCCCCGACAGCCGCGGCGCCCACCGAGCAGTTCCCCGGAGATGCCCGGCAGAACACCGATCGCGCGCTGGCCTGGTCCGAAGACAGCGACACCGGTGGGGAGCCGGTCCCCTACACCGGCCCGGCTGATTACACCGCCCCGGTCGAGCCGCCGCCGCCCGCTGCGGCAGCTCCCGTCGCACAGCAGGACCCGTATCGCGCCGAACAGGATGTCCCCGTGTGGTACCGGCGCCCAGCGATTCTGTTGAGCATGGCCGGTGCGGCTGTCGCCATCCTCGTCGCCGTGGTGCTGGCGCTGACCCTGCACCCCACCAACACCAAACCGGTCACCACCACGTCACAACCGCCGCCCATCACCACCACCGTGATCGGACCGGACAACAGCCCTACCGAGACGGTGATCACCCCGGCGCCCGTCACCGTGACCACGCAGCCGCCGTCCAGCACGACCACCGATCAACCCACGACCACCACGTCGACGACATCGGTGACTTCGACGACCCAGCCGACCACCACGACCACCCAGCCGACCACCACCCAGCCGACTACGACCAACCCGCCGACCACCACCCAGCAGCCACCGACCACCACGCAGAAGCCGCCAACCACGACCGCGGCGCCGGCCACTCCCACCACGGCTGCGCCCGGGGGCTAGCGGGTATCGCGAATCCCCTTCTGCACAACAGCATTCACTGTCTCGCGTTCGCCGTGTCGCTGCTGGGATGTGCGAGACCGTCATCGCCGAATCCCGCGGTCCGGCGCTGGTGAGTGTGTCGCTTCGCGAACGACTCGAAGTGCGAGTTCTGTACGCCTGATCACACCGGAGGGCCTCTGGGCAGGTGATCTGCGCCAAACTTAGGTTTGCCTTTCTCGCCGAGGCTGCCACAAAGGTGTCAATATGAGCAGGTTGAACAGCAAAGGCTGATGGCGTGCATTTTTTTTCTGAATTACGACGAATTGGGGTGACCTTCGGTGACCACGATCATCAGGCTCGTTCTGGGCTTGGGCATGACCGCGATCGTGGGCGTGCTGGCTCTGCGACGCGTCTTATGGCTGTACAAGCTGGTGATGGCCGGACAGCCGGTCACCGGGCGCACCGACGACATCGGCGCCCGGGCCTGGGCGCAGGTCTCCGAGGTGTTCGGGCAACGCAAGCTGCTGAAGTGGTCCATCCCAGGGCTAGCCCACTTCTTCACGATGTGGGGCTTCTTCATCCTGATCACGGTGTACATCGAGGCCTACGGTGTGCTGTTCCAGCCGAACTTCCACATTCCGATAGTGGGGCGGTGGGACGCGCTGGGTGCGCTACAGGACTTCATCGCCCTCGCCGTAGTTGCTGGCCTCGCCACATTCTCAGTCATCCGGTTGCGCTCCGAGCCGAAGGAATACGGCCGTTCTTCACGGTTCTACGGCTCGCACACCGGCGGCGCGTGGCTGATCCTGTTCATGATCTTCATGGTCATTTTCACATTCGCGATTTTTCGCGGTGCCGCTGTCAACACCGGAAACTTCCCCTACGGCGGCGGTGCATTCTTCTCGCAGGCTATGGGCTCGCTCATGCACCCGCTGGGTGCGGCCGCAAACGAGTGGATCGAGACAGTCGCGCTGCTGGCTCACATCA
Source organism: Mycobacterium sp. (assembly GCA_032162865.1). Lineage (GTDB taxonomy): Bacteria > Actinomycetota > Actinomycetes > Mycobacteriales > Mycobacteriaceae > Mycobacterium. The sequence goes on from JAVROG010000299.1 coordinate 3,458, forward strand.
GTGTGGCGCTCATCTTCCTGTTGATCGTGTTGCACTCAAAGCACCTGCATATCTTCCTGGCGCCCATCAACGTCACGTTCAAGCGCCTGCCCGACGGGCTGGGTCCGCTGCTCCCGCTCGAATTCGACGGTAAGCCGATCGACTTCGAAAACCCGCCCGACGATGCTGAGTTCGGCCGAGGCAAGATCGAGGACTTCACCTGGAAGGGCATGCTCGACTTCGCCACCTGCACCGAGTGCGGACGATGCCAGTCGCAATGCCCGGCGTGGAACACCGCCAAGCCGCTGTCGCCCAAGCTCGTCATCATGGACCTGCGCGACCACTGGATGGCCAAGGCGCCCTACCTCCTGGGTGAGAAGAAGGCGGAGCCGCTCGAAGGCCTCGACCTCGAGACCGTCCACGAAGAAGGCCATCACGTGCCGGAATCCGGCTTCGGCCGGGTACCCGGGCACGGGCCCGAGCAAGCGGCTCGCCCGCTGGTTGGCACGGCCGAACAGGGCGGTGTCATCGACCCCGATGTGTTGTGGTCGTGCGTGACCTGCGGCGCCTGCGTCGAGCAGTGCCCGGTGGACATCGAGCACATCGACCACATCGTCGACATGCGCCGTTACCAGGTGATGATGGAGTCGGAGTTTCCCTCCGAGTTGTCCGTGCTGTTCAAGAACCTGGAGAACAAGGGCAATCCGTGGGGCCAGAACGCCTCCGACCGCACCAACTGGATCGACGAGGTCGACTTCGATGTCCCCGTCTACGGGGAAGATGTCGAGAGCTTCGACGGCTTCGAGTACCTGTTCTGGGTGGGCTGCGCGGGCGCCTATGACGACAAGGCGAAGAAGACCACCAAGGCCGTGGCCGAACTGCTATCCATCGCCGGCGTGAAGTTTCTGGTGTTGGGCACCGGCGAAACCTGCAACGGTGACTCCGCACGCCGGTCGGGCAATGAGTTCCTGTTTCAGCAACTCGCCCAGCAGGCCATCGAGACCCTGGACGGCGTGTTCGAGGGCGTGGAGACCGTCGACCGCAAGATCGTCGTCAGCTGCCCGCACTGCTTCAACACCCTTGGCAAGGAGTACCGCCAGCTGGGCAGCAACTACACCGTGTTGCACCACACTCAGCTGCTCAACCGGTTGGTGCGGGACGACAAACTGGTGCCGGTCAACCCCGTCTCCCAGGACATCACCTACCACGACCCGTGCTACCTCGGGCGGCACAACAAGGTCTACGAGGCGCCGCGTGAGCTGATCGGCGCCGCGGGAGCGACCCTCACCGAGATGCCACGCCACGCCGAGCGCAGCTTCTGCTGCGGCGCCGGCGGCGCGCGCATGTGGATGGAAGAGCACATCGGCAAGCGGATCAACCACGAGCGGGTCGACGAGGCGCTGGCGACCAACGCGACCACCGTCGCCGTCGCGTGCCCGTTCTGCCGGGTGATGGTCACCGACGGTGTCAACGACCGTCAGGAAGAGGCCGGCCGCAGCGGTGTCGAGGTGCTCGACGTGGCACAGGTGCTGCTTGCGTCGCTCGACCGCGACAGCGTCAAGCTGCCGGAGAAGGGCAGCGCCGCCAAAGAGGCTGAAGAGCGCGCCGCCCAGGCCGAGAAGACCAAGCCCAAGGCTGCTGCCCCGACCGTGCCCGCCGAAGCTGAGGCTGAATCTGAGGCCGCGCAACCGGCCGAGGCACCCGCAGCGGCTGCTGAGAAGCCGGCCGCCGCGGCGCCCGGTAAAGGCCTGGGCATGGCGGGCGGGGCCAAGAGGCCCGGCGCCAAAAAGGCCGCGGCGCCCGCAGCGGAGGAAGCCGCCGCCCCCGCTGCGCCCGCAGCTCCCGTCAAAGGTCTCGGCATGGCGGGCGGGGCCAAGCGTCCCGGCGCCAAAAAGGCTGCGGCGCCCGCAGCCGAAGCAGAAGAAGCACCCGAATCCGCCACCCCCGCCGCTCCCGTTAAAGGCTTGGGCATGGCCACCGGAGCCAAGCGTCCCGGCGCCAAGAAAGCCGTGGCTCCGGCAGGGGTGACGAAAGCACCGGAGGCGGCCGCACCGGCCGACGCGGCCAAGCCCGCAGCACCGGTGAAAGGCCTCGGCTTAGCCGCCGGCGCCAAGCGTCCCGGCGCCAAAAATGCCGCGCCCGCAGCACCAGCGTCCGCCGCGCCCGCAGAGCCTGCCGCCGAGCCGGCCAAAGCTGAGGCGTCCGCGACGACCGAAGCCCCCTCGGCACCCGCCGAACCGGCCAAACCCACCGTGCCGGTAAAGGGTCTGGGCATCGCGGCCGGCGCCAAGCGGCCGGGCGCTAAGAAGAGCGCGCCAGCCGCGGCCGCGCCCGCGGAGCCCGAGCCAGAGGCCGAACCGGCGACACCGGAGCCCGAAGCAAAGTCAGAACCCGCCCCGTCCGCGAAGACCAACGGCGACGCGGCTTCCCCGGCCGCACCCGCCGCGCCGGTCAAGGGCTTGGGTCTGGCGAAAGGCGCGCGCCCACCGGGCAAGCGCTGATCACGGTTTGACACCGATCAGCAAATATCGGTGGACAGCGATGAGACGATGGTTGACGTGACTACCCACCAGCTGCCCGCGCATACCTCCGGTCATCACCGGCAGCGTGCGTTCGCGCAGTCGTCCAAGCTTCAGGACGTCTTGTATGAAATCCGTGGCCCGGTGCACGCCCATGCCGCGCGGTTAGAGGCTGAGGGACACCGCATCCTCAAGCTCAACATCGGCAACCCGGCCCCATTCGGGTTCGATGCACCCGACGTGATCATGCGCGACATGATCCAGGCACTGCCCTACGCGCAGGGCTACTCCGACTCCAAGGGCATCCTGCCTGCCCGCCGCGCGGTGGTCACCCGCTACGAACTCGTCGAAGGCTTCCCACGATTCGACGTCGACGACGTTTACCTGGGCAACGGCGTCTCCGAGTTGATCACGATGACTCTGCAGGCCCTGCTGGACAACGGCGACCAGATCTTGATTCCCGCGCCGGACTACCCGTTGTGGACGGCGTCGACGTCGCTGGCGGGGGGCACACCCGTGCACTACCTGTGCGACGAGACCCAGGACTGGCAGCCCGACATCGCCGATATGGAATCCAAGATCACCGAGCGCACCAAGGCCTTGGTGGTGATCAACCCGAACAACCCGACCGGAGCGGTGTACAGCCGCGAAATCCTCACTCAAATAGTCGCTTTGGCGCGCAAGCACCAACTGCTGCTGCTCGCCGACGAAATCTACGACAAGATCCTCTATGACGACGCCAAGCACATCAGCGTGGCATCGCTTGCGCCCGACATGTTGTGCCTGACGTTCAACGGTTTGTCCAAGGCTTATCGTGTCGCGGGATACCGGGCCGGCTGGCTGGCCATCACCGGCCCCAAGGACCACGCCAGCAGTTTCATCGAGGGAATCAGCCTGCTGGCCAATATGCGCCTGTGCCCAAACGTACCGGCGCAGCACGCAATTCAGGTTGCCCTCGGCGGCCACCAGAGTATCGAGGATCTGGTGCTGCCCGGCGGCCGACTGCTCGAACAGCGCGATGTCGCATGGGACAAGCTGAACCAGATTCCCGGGGTGTCATGCACCAAACCGGAGGGCGCGCTGTACGCATTTCCCCGGCTCGACCCCGAGGTTTACGACATCGCCGACGACGAGCAGCTAGTCCTGGACCTGTTGCTACAGGAGAAGATTCTCGTCACCCAGGGCACCGGATTCAATTGGCCCGCACCGGATCACCTTCGCATCGTGACTTTACCGTGGGCTCGCGATCTCGCAGCGGCCATCGATCGCCTGGGCAACTTCCTGGCCAGCTACCGGCAGTAAACGGCGAAATCAGTCCCGCTGCAACAAATCCAACAGGTAATTTCCGTAGCCGGACTTGACCAGGCTCTGACCGCGGCGCTCCACCTGCTCACGGTCGATCCAGCCCAACCGCCACGCAACTTCTTCGGGGATGCTGACCTTCAGCCCCTGTCGCCGTTCGAGGGTACGGACGAAATCGGCTGCGTCCAGCAACGAATCGAATGTTCCAGTGTCCAGCCACGCCGTCCCACGGGCCAGCACCTCGACCGCCAACCGCCCGCGGTCCAGGTAGATCTGGTTGACCTCGGTGATCTCGTACTCGCCGCGGGCGGATTTCTTCAAAGCCTTCGAGATCTCGACCACGTCGTTGTCGTAGAAGTACAGGCCCGGAACCGCGTACTGCGACTTCGGGGTAGCCGGTTTCTCCTCCAGCGACACCGCCATGCCGTCGCCGTCGAATTCGACCACGCCATAGGCCGACGGGTTGGCCACCCAGTAGGCGAAAACCGCCCCGCCACTGATGGATTGGAATCGACTCAGGCTGGTTCCCAAACCCGGTCCGTAGAAAATGTTGTCTCCCAACACCAATGCCACCGAATCGCTGCCGATGTGATCGGCGCCCAAGACGAACGCCTGCGCCAGGCCGTTCGGGTGGTCTTGGGTTGCATAGGTGAGATTGATCCCGAATTGAGAACCATCTCCGAGGAGTCGATGAAAACCGGGCGCATCGTGCCGGGTGGTGATCATCAGGATGTCGCGAATCCCGGCCATCATCAGCGTGGTCAGCGGGTAATAGATCATCGGCTTGTCGTACACCGGCAACAGCTGCTTGCTGATTCCCATGGTGATCGGGTATAGCCGGGTGCCCGAACCACCGGCCAAGATTATTCCGCGCATTCGCAGCTCCTGATGCCTCAGTCGACCCGGTCGGCCTCGGTCAGTTCAGTTGCCGCCAGCGCCGACGCCAAGTCCTGATGGCGAAATACCGAGGTGACATGATCCCGCACCACGCGAAATGCGGACGCCCCGGTTGCCGCTGCAAAGGGCTTGTTTCGATCGCTGATTTGCTGCTCGACGACCACGATGCCGTCGTGCACATACATCCGGCCCAACTGCGCCGTCGCCATCAGTGAGGCTGCCCACCTGCGCAGCGCATCATGGCCCTGGGCGGCTCCCTGTGCGTCGCTGACATCGATATCGTCGCTGGACAAGCCGACCAAAGTATCGAGGTCGGAACTGTTGAGAGCGTCGTGCCAAGCCAGCACAGTGGCGATCTCCGATGTGGTCATGGTCTGCAAGTCTAGAGAGGCGTGCGGCCCAGCCATCTTTGCCATACGACATCGTCGCCGAACAGCTCGATTTCGGTGTCGACGAGCGAGACTCTGCGCGTCATCGCCAGCAACAGCTCACAGGCCCCACCTCGCAGTGCCACGGTCCCCTTGCCATGTTCGTGCGCCCAAGTGATGGCGCCTTGCTCGAGCGCGATCGTCCATTCGCCGGCGGCACCCAGACCGGAATCGGTGGCGTGCAGATGTATTGTGTCGCCGCCCTCGATCGGCAACACCTCGCCGTCTTTGCCGGCCTGAATCGCAATGCGCTCAAGAAACTCATCGATCCCGTCCGCTGCCACGTCGGGGTCGAGTGCGAAGTCGACACCGACCGCGATCGCGCCGTCTGCCCGGTGCACTGCGTTCTCGTGCAGCCGTCGCCGAATCCACCAATTGGCTGGCCGCGGTCCGAGGAAGGTCCACAACGAAGTGTCCACACCCGTCTGTTCCACAGCGTCGACCAACAGTTGGGCACCGCCGTTCAGCCATGAGATCGCATCGCCGAGGTCCGGAGGCGGCTTGCCGTCTTCGACGCTGCGGAAATCGAGGAAGCTGTCCATTCGATCGCGCACGATCTGGGCAGCCCAGCGGTCGCCACGACCCACGTGGCGGAACAGTTGCTCGATGCTCCAGCCGGGGCAGGTAGGCACCGGTGTCGATTGATCGGCGTTGCGGATCAATTCGCCAAAGGCGCGGGTTTCCTCGAGGTAGGCCGACGCGTAATCCACTCGGATCACGCTACTCGTCACCGGAGTTATCAGTAGGCGGATGCGGCGTTGGCTCGGGCCCAAGCTTTCTCGGCCTCCGAGCCGCCCGGGGGCGGAACGATTCCGTTGATCATCCAGAGTTCCTCACTGGTTTCGTCGACGTGAAACTCCCAGTGCAGATCTGGATGCCTGTCAACAAAAGGCGACAGAATGCCGTTGATCCACTGGGCGATCCGCTGGCGACTCGACTTATCGGTGGAATGCCGGGCGATGTGTTCGATGACGACACGTACGCCGACGGGCGTGGGCTCGCCGCCGACGTAGAAGTCTTCGGGTCGGGTCTCGTTGAATATCGTGATGACGTAGAACCGGGGCAGCCCGGCCTTCTCGTAGTGGTCCGCGATTCGAGAGGCCAGGTCGCGCTTTTGGTCATCGCTGAAGATTCCCGGCGTGTGGTGAATTGTCCACAGTGGCATGATGATTCAGAGCTCCTTAAACCCGGGAGGACCGGCTAGTGCGCCAGCGAGAAAGCCAGGTGCTCCACCGGGCCCGACAGCGCCGCTTTGACGTTGACAGTCACGTCGTCGGCGAGAACCTCAACCGCACCGGCTTCCAAACCGTCCACAATGCGCTTGGCGATCTCGGCCGGCGTCGTCTTAGGCAACGGCATCGCGGAAACCATGTCGGTGTCAATGAAACCTGCATGCACCCCGACGACCTGGGTATTTTGCGGGGCAAGCTCAACGCGCAACGAGTTGGTCACCGACCAGATCGCGGCTTTGGACGCGCCGTAAGCTCCACTGCCGGCCAGCCAGGACAGCACCGAGTGAACGTTGACCACCGCGCCGCCACCGTTGGCCGCCAGGATCGGCGCAAACGCCTGCGTCACGCGCAGTGGCCCAAATACATTGGTATCAAAGGTCTCAGTGACGTGGTCGAGGCTGCCGGTCAGTAAGGAGTCAGGGATCAAAACGCCGGCGTTGTTGAACACGATCTCGGCATCGTTCGCGATCTCGGCGAGTGCGGCGACGGAGTCGGCGGAACCAACCTCGAGTTGGTGAGTAACCACCTGCGGACGGTCGTCGGTGAAGGCGGATCTGGCCGTGGAGTACACCTTGCGCGCCCCGCGGGCCAGCACTTCGTCGACGAGTGCCGCACCAAGGCCGCGCCGGCCACCCGTCACCACGACCACTTTGCCCGCTACTGCAACCATCGCTTCGTTCCTTCCGTCCATCTGGATAACGACTTCGTTAGTGAGATACAATCATGGCAAGCTGAGTAATGCAAGCTTTAGTCATGTGAGGTACGCGATGGAGTTCGAGGAGAAGTTGCGTGACCGGCAGAGGTGGTCGGTCGGGGAAGCGTGCTCTATGGCGAAGACCCTGGACCTGCTGAGCACCAAGACCGCATTTCTGGTGGTTCGTGAATGCTTCTATGGGACAACACGATTTGAAGACTTCATGGAACGGGTCGGAGCTTCGGCGCCAGCTGTGTCGCGCGCTATCAAACAGCTGGAGGCGGCCGAGATCGTCACCCGGGTGCCGTATCGAGAGCCGGGCAAGCGCGCCCGTGATGAGTACCGGCTCACCCCGGCAGGACAAGATCTACTGCCGGTGTTCCTGTCCCTCGTGCAGTGGGGTGACAAGCACTTGCAGAACGGCCAGGGTCCGCTGAAGTTCGTCGCCACCAGAACCGGCCGCAACGTCAGAGTTCGGGTGACCGACGATCCCGATGGATCAGCACCAGGTTGCGATGACATCGAGATTCGCGTCAATGCCGCTTCCAGATCGGCGCGGCGCCCGCCAGACCCATCCTGAATATGGCGCCACGCGCGTAACCTCTCAGCCATGCGCACCCATGGCTGGGGCGGTGCTAAGCCCGCGTCCGACGAAGAAGCGGTCGAACGCATCCTCGATGCCGCCAGCCGAGCGATCGAAGAGCGCGGCGGCGACATGCGGATAGCCGACGTGGCGCGAACGC
>JAVROG010000300.1:0-3376 GCA_032162865.1 Mycobacterium sp.
TGCGTCGGGAGAACCTGGTGTTGCGCTCCGATCTCCTGCGGCCGTGGGCGAACTGGGTCACTCCCGAAGCCGAACGCACCCGCCGCTACGACACGTATTTCTTTGTGGCCGCGCTACCGGAAGGGCAGCGCGCCGACGGTGAGAACACCGAGTCCGACCGTGCCGACTGGGCGTTGCCACAGGACACCATCGCCGAATTCGAGGCTGGTCGCAACGTCCTGCTGCCGCCGACCTGGACGCAGCTGGACGCGTTGGCCGGTCGCACCGTTGCCGATGTGCTGGCCGTTGAGCGCCAGATCACCCCGGTGCAGCCGCTGCTGGAGAAACGGGGCGACAACTGGGTGTTCGAGTTCTTCGACTCCGACCGCTACCACGAGGCCCGCAAAGCGGGCGGCTTCATGGAGTGGCCGCTTTGAGTGAGTTCGTGAGCGTCGTGGTGAGTGACGGCTCGCAAGATCCCGGCCTGGCCATGCTGCTGCTATCCCGCCCACCCACCAACGCGATGACCCGGCAGGTCTATCGGGAGATCATCGCGGCCGCCGACGAGTTGGGCCGCCGCGAGGACGTCGCCGCGGTGATTCTGTTCGGTGGCCACCAGATCTTCTCCGCCGGCGACGACATGCCCGAACTGCGGACGCTGACGGCGGCCGAGGCCGGCATCGCGGCGCGGGTACGGCGTCAGGCCGTTGAGGCCGTGGCGGCGATCCCGAAACCGACCGTCGCCGCCATCACTGGATACGCGCTGGGCGCCGGCCTCACGCTGGCGCTGGCCGCCGACTGGCGGGTGAGTGGCGACAACGTGAAATTCGGCGCGACCGAGATCCTGGCGGGCCTCATTCCCGGTGGCGGCGGCATGGCTCGGCTCACTCGTGCTGTCGGGCCGAGCCGGGCCAAGGAGCTGGTGTACAGCGGCCGCTTCTTCGACGCCGAGGAGGCGTTGACGCTGGGCCTGATCGACGACATGGTTGCTCCCGATGACGTCTACGACGTCGCGGCGGCCTGGGCGAGGCGCTTCCTCGAGGGCCCGGCACCCGCGCTGGCCGCTGCCAAGGCCGGGATCAATGCCGCATTTGATGACGCCTTCGAACCCGAGCGGCTCGCCGCCGAGGACCGCCGCTACATCGATGTGTTCGCCGCTGGTCAGGACGGTCGCGCGGACGCCGCTCGCGACGACGGTTAGGCTGCCCTGCATGACGAGGAGTACTGAAATCCCCGCTGACGCGGCTCCAAATCCGCATGCCACCGCCGAACAAGTGGCAGCGGCCCGGCAGGACAGCAAACTCGCCCAGGTGCTCTACCACGACTGGGAAGCCGAGAGCTACGACGACAAATGGTCGATCTCGTACGATCAGCGCTGTGTGGACTACGCCCGGGGCCGTTTCGACGCCATCGTGCCCGACGAGACCATCCACGAACTGCCCTACGATCGCGCCCTGGAGCTGGGCTGTGGCACCGGGTTCTTCCTGCTCAACTTGATCCAGGCCGGAGTAGCCCGCCGCGGGTCGGTCACCGACCTCTCGCCCGGCATGGTCAAGGTCGCCACCCGCAACGGGCAGTCACTGGGCCTGGACATCGACGGCCGGGTCGCCGACGCCGAGGGCATCCCGTACGACGACAACACGTTCGACCTGGTGGTCGGGCATGCCGTGTTGCATCACATTCCCGACGTCGAGCTTTCCTTGCATGAGGTGATCCGGGTTCTGAAGCCGGGCGGCCGGTTCGTGTTCGCCGGTGAGCCGACCACCGTCGGCAACGGCTATGCCCGCGCGTTGGCGGACCTGACTTGGAATGTCACCATCCGCGCCGTGAAGGTGCCGGGACTGGGCAGCTGGCGCCGGCCACAGGCCGAGATCGACGAGAACTCGCGCGCAGCGGCCCTCGAGTGGATCGTCGACCTGCACACCTTTGAACCGAGTGACCTGGAGCGGATGGCCACGAACGCCGGTGCGGTAGAAGTCAAGACCGCCAGCGAGGAGTTCACCGCCGCGATGTTCGGCTGGCCCGTGCGAACGTTCGAGTCGACGGTGCCGCCGGGAAAGCTCGGCTGGAACTGGGCGAAATTCGCATTCGGCGGATGGAAGGCGCTGAGCTGGGTGGACGCTAACATCTGGCGGCACGTCGCCCCGAAGGGTTGGTTCTACAACGTGATGATTACCGGGGTCAAGCCCTCCTGAGCAGTAACGGGCTGCGCTTCAACTCCGACGACGTCGATTACCTTCGTTCTGAATCGGGTGCCGCGGCACTCGCGGCGGTTGCCGAATTGGAGTTGAGCGACGCGAGTCGCATCGCCGACACCACTGCCGTGCGGGCCCGGTTCGGCGACCGGGCGCCGGTGTTGATGGAGACGACGCTGCTGCGCCGCAAGGCGCGGGAGAAATTGGCCGAGCTGGGCTCGAATTTCGACGTGTCGGAGTGGCTGTTCACCGACGAGGCGCTGCAGCAGGCCACGGCGGCTCCGGTCGCCCTGCATCGCGCCGGTCGGCTGGCCGGCCGGATCGTGCACGACGCGACCTGTTCGATCGGCACCGAGTTGGCCGCCCTCAGCGGCGCGGCGACTCGGGCGATAGGCAGTGACATCGACGGCGTCCGGTTGGCGATGGCCCGTCACAACCTAGGGGCCGCGAATCGGTCGGTGGACCTGTGTTGCGCCGACGCCCTGCGTCCGGTGACCCACGACGCGGCCGTCGTCATCGACCCGGCACGGCGCAGCAGCGGCCGCCGGCGCTTCAGCCCAGCCGACTACCAACCAGCGCTGGGCCCGTTGCTGGATTGCTACCGCGGCCGGGACATAGCAGTGAAGTGTTCTCCCGGAATAGATTTCCATGAGGTAGGCCGACTCGGATTTGAGGGCGAGATCGAAGTCACGTCCTACCGCGGCTCGGTCCGGGAGGCATGCCTGTGGTCGGCGGGCTTGGCGCAACCGGGCGTACGCCGTCGCGCCAGTGTGCTCGATCGTGGCGAGCAAGTCACCGACGCCGACCCGGATGACTGTCCGGTGCGGCCCGCCGGACGGTGGATCGTCGATCCCGACGGCGCCGTCGTGCGGGCCGGGTTGGTCCGCCACTACGGCGCTCGACACGGGCTGTGGCAACTCGACCCCGACATCGCCTACCTGTCCGGTGATCGGCTGCCACCGGGAGTGCGGGGCTTTGAGGTGCTCGAACAGCTGGCCTTCGATGAGCGGAGGTTGCGGCAGACCCTGTCCGGACTGGACTGCGGGGCGCTGGAAATTCTCATCCGCGGCGTGCGGGTGGATCCCGATGCTTTGCGCCGAAGACTGCGATTACGCGGCAGCGCAGCGCTGGCCGTAATCATCGCCCGCATCGGTCCGGGTGCCGGCAGTCAAGGCCTGGCTTATGTTTGCCGTCCCTCCCGG
>JAVROG010000301.1:0-6980 GCA_032162865.1 Mycobacterium sp.
GCGCGGCCGACCTGATCAGCGACCACACCGATGACCTGAACCGGTTGGCCCGCGGGTCCAACACGCTGGCCGACAACCTTCGCGATGTGCGCGGCCAGGTCAACCAGATGGTTGCCAGCATCCAGGGTCTGGTCGACGCATTCTCCTCGATGAGGAACCAGTACGGCGGAGACAAGCTGGTCAGCGAGGTCGAAACCGCAGCCAAGCTGGTCAACAGCATCAATTCGCTCGGCACGACCATGGGCCTGAACTTCGCGGCCGTCAAGGATCTGTTCGGCTGGGTGGCCCCGGTACTGACGGCACTCCAGGGCAACCCGATCTGCAACGCCGATCCGTCCTGCAGCGACACCCGGGTCCAATTTGAGCGTGTGGTCAACGCGCGTAGCGACGGCAGCCTGGATCAGATCAATGACCTGGCTCGACAACTGCAGGTCTTCCCAGACAGACAGACCCTCAAGGCATCGGCCGAACGCCTGCATGTTGTCCTCACCAGCTTCACCGAGGCGCTGCACGCCATGGGGCTGGACCGACCCGGCGGCCTGCAGGCAGACCTGACCAACCTCCAACAAGGGGCCGATCGCTTCGCCGGCGGAAGCCGGCAGGTGGCCGACGGCGTGGACCAACTCGTCGAGCAGATCAAACAGCTGGGCGCCGGGCTCGGTGACGCATCGGCGTTCCTCCTGGCGATGAAGCAGGACGCGGCCGAGCCGTCGATGGCAGGCTTCAATATTCCGCCCCAGCTGCTGCGTATGGAGGAGTTCAAGAAGGCCGCAAAGCTGTTCGTGTCGCCGGACGGCCACTCGGTGCGGTACTTGGTTGCGACCAAACTCAATCCGTTCAGCCCCGAAGCGATGGATCAGGTCAATGCGATCACCGATGCCGCCCGGAGCGCCCAACCGAATACGAGCCTGGCCGACGCCTCGGTTTCGATGGCCGGGTATCCCGTTGCGCTGCGGGACACCCGCAACTACTACGAGCACGACATCCGATTCATCATCCTGGTCACCATCTTGGTCGTGCTGCTGACCCTGATCGCGCTGCTGCGGGCGGTTGTCGCACCGCTGTACCTGGTGGGTTCCGTGGTGATGTCGTATCTGTCGGCGGTTGGTATCGGCGTTCTGTTCTTTCAATACGGACTCGGCCAGCAATTACATTGGAGCGTCCCGCCATTGGCCTTCGTGGTGCTGGTCGCGGTGGGCGCCGATTACAACATGCTGCTCATCTCACGAATGCGTGACGAGTCTCCGCACAGCGTGCGCTACGGCGTCATTCGCACCCTTGCTTCGACCGGCGGCGTAATCACTGCCGCAGGCCTGATCTTCGCTGCCTCGATGGGCGGTCTGTTGTTCTCCAGCATCAGCACCGTGGTCCAGGGCGGCTTCGTGATCGGTGTGGGAATCTTGCTCGACACCTTCCTGGTGCGCACCATCACGGTGCCCGCGGTGGCTACGCTGGTCGGACGGGCGAGCTGGTGGCCCTCAGCCCAGAACTCACGCCGCCTCAGCGCGGACGGGTGAGGTATGCCAAACTACGAGACCAAGTGGAACGGGCGAGGAGTAGAGATGAAGAAACTTCTCGCAGGAGTATCCGCGCTGATAATCGTAGGCGCCACAGGATGTTTCGTAACTGGGACGGCCTCTGCCGATGAAACGCCGACCGATCCGACGCCGATGGCGCCGACGGATGAGATTGCCTACGCCCTAGGCGGCGCGCACGTCCTGGGCATTCCTTACGGCGAGTACATTCGCCGGGAAGGAGCCGAATGGCTTCCAACCCGGCATCGGCAGCTTGTCGACTACCCCGCTGGGCAGGTTCAGGGCCACGCGCTGGAACGGCTGTTCCCAGGCATACACCAACTGGATGAAATTCTGCCGGGCCTGGGTGCGGACGGACCGAGCGTCGGCGAGTCGGTTCCCGTCGGCGCGGACAACCTGGCCGCGGCGATAACCGAGGGCGGTCCCGGCACCGTGATCGGCTTGTCCGAGGGCGCACTCGTGCTCGACGCCCTGCAGGCCCGGTTGGCCACCGATCCGAATGCTCCTCCGCCGGATCAGTTGACCTTCAACACATTCGGTGACCCAGTTGCGCGGCACGGTTTCGGTCAGAGTTTGCTGACCGCAATGTTTCCGGTGGGTACCGTCGTCCCGGCACTGGACTACCCCGTACCGCCTCCCGTCGAGAGCCAGTACGACACCAACATGTTCATCTCCGCCTACGACTCGATCGCCGACTTCCCAGACCGGCCGGACAACATGATGGCCCTTGCCAACACACTGGTGGGGCTGGTAACCGGGCATACCGCGGTTGCCTTCACCAAGCCGAGCATGGTGCCGCCCCAGAACATCAGGACGACCGTCAACTCCAGGGGCGCCACGACAACCACATATTTGATTCCCGAAAGGCATCTTCCGCTGGTGTTGCTCTTCGGCTATGGCGGGGTGCCGGAGGAGACGCTGAATAGGCTTGACGCGGTGCTACTGCCCATGGTGAATGCGGGATATTCGCGAAACGACGATCCGCTGACCGCTCCGATTCAAGTGGATCCGATCAACGGCTATGACCCCGCGGCCGTTACGGCGCCCGCCACTCAGGCGACCTTCGGTGGCGGCGGCGACCCGATTTCGCAGATCCTGTCCGGTGCCATGTATGCGCTGAGTCAGGCCAAGTTCTGACATGAGACGGCTGCACTGAGCCAGGGGACGCCCGGCACAGGTGCCCCGGAGTCGGTTGCACATAATGACTCCCACCGAACGGGCAAAGCACCGGCGCAAAGGAGCACCCAATGAGCACAACCAGCGCAGACCGTCCCCTGCGCGTGATCCAGTGGACCACCGGAAACATCGGGCGGCGATCGTTGCACGCCATCATCGGCAGGCCCGACATGGAGCTCGTCGGGGTCTACGCGCACGGGGCAGACAAGGTCGGGGTCGACGCCGCCGACTTGGCGGGCTGGCCGGAGCCGACCGGCGTGCAAGCCACCAACGACATCGACACGTTGATTGAGCTCGGCGCCGACGCGTGTTGCTATAACCCGTTGTGGCCCAACATCGATGAGCTGGTACGCCTGCTGGAATCCGGAGTCAACGTGTGCACCAGCGCGGCGTGGATCACTGGCGGCAAGCAGACGCCGCAGGACCGGGACCGCATCACCGCGGCCTGCGAACGGGGCGGCTCGACGATCTTCGGCAGCGGCGCCCATCCCGGAATGACCAACATGGTCGGCATGGTCCTCACCGCCTCCTGCGAGCGGGTCGACGAGATCCGGATTACCGAGTCGGTGGACTGCTCCACCTACGAATCGGCGGAAACCCAGACGGCGATGGGATTCTCGCAGCATCCCGACACCCCGGGATTGGCCGAGAACGTGCGGCGCGAAAGTGAGGTGTTCGCCGAAAGCGCCGCGATGATGGCCGATGCGATCGGCGCCCACCTGGATCGGATGACTTTCGACGTCACCTTCACCGCCGCCACCGGCGACACCGACCTGGGTTTCATGACGATCCCCGCGGGAACCGTCGGCGGCGTCTACGGCTTTCACCGCGGCTGGCAGGGCGACCGCAACATCGTCAGCGTCGGATTCAACTGGACCATGGGCGATCACGTGGTACCGCCCAAACCGCTCGAGCACGGACACGTCATTCAGGTGTTCGGACTGCCCAATATGCGTACCGTCCTGCACTGCCTGCCGCCCAAGGACTGGAAAGAACCCGGCTTCATGGGCCTGGGCATGATCTACACCGCGCTGCCCGTCACCAATGCGGTTCCTGCGGTGGTGGCCGCCAAGCCAGGGATCGCGACGCTCGCCGACCTCCCGCCGGTCACCGGCCGGGTGGCGCGGTAGCTGTGTCGTTGGGCACATCGCAACCACCCCGAGGAACGCTTCCGTGCACTAACCGATAACATACTTAGCCGAGCAAAGATTCTGTCGGACCGGAGGGAAGCAACCTCGCCGATAGTGCGTTGCAACACGTCGGGCATTGAGGGACTCCTGAAAAGCAGATTCCTAGAAAGCGGTGGCGATGAGGGGTAGTCGAACCGCGGGTGGCGCTACCCGCTTCCTGAAGCGAGCGTGGATTCCCCTGCTGCTGGTGGTGGTGCTGGCGGTCTCCGTATTAATCGTGTCGCGGCTGCACAAGATATTCGGATCCCAGGACCTCAACGCCAACGCCGGCGCCGGGATCGAGATCGTGCAGTTCAACCCCAAGGTCGTCAAATACGAGATCTTCGGATCGTCCGGGGCGACCGCCAATATCAACTACTGGGACGCCGATGCCAACACGCACCAGATCAACGCCGCTCCCCTGCCCTGGATGGTCACCATCTCCACGACGTTGCCCTCGGTGAGCGCCAACATCATGGCGCAAAGCGACGGCAGTCAGGTCGGCTGCCGCATCACGGTCGACAACATCGTCAAGGAGGAGAAGAACTCCGACGGCGTCAATCCCCAGACCTTCTGCCTAGTGAAGTCCGCATGAGCGATCTCGACACCACTCGCGTGAGCGCCGACGACACCGCGCCGATCAGGGTGGACGATCGCGCTGAAACCCCCGAACGGCGCCGCCGGCCGATCATCCCGCACACCATCCGCATTCTCGCGGTGCCGATCATCCTGGCCTGGGTGGTGGTGACCGTCCTGGTGAATGTCCTTGTGCCCACCCTGGAAGTCGTCGGCGAGGCACATTCTGCGCCGATGACCCCGCTGGACGCGCCATCGATGGTGGCAATGATGCGTCTGGGCCACAACTTCCGGGAATTCGACTCCAACAGCACGGTCATGATCGTGCTGGAGGGTCAGCAGCCTCTGGGCGTCGAGGCTCACCGTTACTACGACAGCCTGATCCACCAATTGGAGCAGGATCGCAAGCACATCCAGCACATCCAGAACTTCTGGGGTGACCGGCTGACCGCGGCCGGGGCCCAAAGCGCCGACGCCAAGGGCGCTTACGTGATGCTCAACGTCGCTGGCAACCAGGGCACGACGCTGGCCAACGATTCGGTAGATGCCGTCCGCAAGGTGTTGGACCACACGCAGGCGCCCCCGGGTGTCAAGGCCTACGTGACCGGACCTGCGGCACTCAGCGACGACATGCACCTTATCGGCAACGCCAGTCTGGCCACGATCACCTTGTTCACCCTCGGCGCGATCGCCCTGATGTTGCTGCTGGTCTACCGCTCGATCGTCACAACGCTGGTGCAGTTGTTCATGACCTTCGTCGCGCTCGCATCGGCACGGGGCGTCGTCGCGGTTCTCGGGTACAACAACGCATTCGGCCTCACCACGTTCGCCGCCAACATTCTCACCATGCTGGCGATCGCCGCCGGAACCGACTACGGGATCTTCCTCGTCGGCCGCTATCAAGAGGCACTACGCGCGGGTGAGGATCGGGAATCGGCCTTTTACACAACATTTCGTGGGGTGGCTCCGGTTGTCCTGGGATCGGGCCTGACGATCGCCGGGGCGACCTACTGCCTCAGCTTTACCCGGCTGCCCTGGTTCAACACCATGGGCGCGCCGGTGGCGATCGGCATGCTGGTCGTCGTGTTGGCGGGGCTGACGCTGGGCCCCGCCGTTGTCTTCCTTGGCAGCAAGTTCCATCTCTTCGAGTCCAAGCGCGCGGCCAGGCAAGGACGACTGTGGCGGCGGGTGGGCACGGCGGTAGTACGTTGGCCCGCACCAATTCTCGCAGTGAGTGGCGCGGTCGTCTTGGTCGGCATGGTCGCGCTGCCGAGCTTCAAGACGAGCTACAACGACCACTACTACCTACCGACCTCGGCTCCGTCCAATCTCGGTCAGGCGGCCGCGGACCGGCATTTCTCGCAGGCGCGCATGAATCCCGACATGTTGATGGTCGAGGCCGACCACGACATGCGGAATCCGGCCGACATGCTGGTGCTGGACAGGGTGGCCAAGAACGTGATGCGCACGGTCGGCATTGCGATGGTTCAGGACATCACCCGACCGCTGGGTATCCCAATTCAGCACAGCTCCATACCTTTTCAGAACAGCGTGCAAAGTCAGACGACCATGCAGAACATGCAGTTTCTGAAGGATCGCATGGCCGACATGCTCAAGATGGCCGACCAGATGCAGTTCATGATCGAAACCACCGAACGCATGTACGCGGTGTCGCAAGAACTCGCCAATGCCGCAGACGAGAGCGCAAAGACCACGGCTGATACGTCGGCCATCACCGACCAATTGCGAAATCACATCGCCGATTTCGACGATTTCTTCAGACCGATCAGATCGTACTTCTACTGGGACAAGCACTGTTTCGACATTCCCGTCTGCTGGGCATTGCGGTCCCTGTTCGAGTCGTTGGACGGGTTCGATCAGTTGGCCGAGCAGTTCCACACTCTCTCGGGTGACATCACGCGCACCGCGGCGGCCACGCACGACATGATGGTCTTGATCCCGCCCATGATCAACACGCTGAAGACCACTCACGGCCTTACGCTGACGATGTATTCCACTTTCTCGGCGATGATCAACCAAATGGAGGCCATGAGCAACACCGCGATCGTCATGGGGCAGAGTTTCGACCAGTCGAAGAACGACGACATGTTCTACCTGCCACCGGAGGCGTTCGACAACCCGGACTTCCAGACGGGACTGCGAATGTTTTTGTCGCCCGACGGAAAGTCGGCCCGCTTCTTCATCACCCACCAGGGCGATCCGATGACTCCGGAAGGGATTTCGCGAGTCGAGTCGGAACGGACCGCCGCGCAGGAGGGCCTCAAGCAGTCATCATTGTCCGACGCCAAGGTGTTCCTCGGCGGCACGGCAGCGACCTTCAAGGACATGGCCGACGGGGAGAAGTACGACCTGATGATCGCCGTGGTGTCGGCGTTGACGCTGATCTTCATGATCATGCTGCTGCTCACCCGCAGCGTGGTCGCGGCGCTGGTCATTGTGGGCACCGCGGCCAGTTCCATCGCCGCGTCCTTCGGATTGTCCGTGCTGATCTGGCAGGACCTGT
>JAVROG010000302.1:0-5656 GCA_032162865.1 Mycobacterium sp.
TCGGCTTCCACACGGACGGCCCGTAGTGTCGCAGATTCCGCATCCGGCTGGCCATCACCCGCAACGCCTCTGCGAGCTCGCGCCTGGCCAGGTTCGCGCCCAGGCAGTAATGCGCACCCGCGCCGAAGGTCTGCATCGGTGCGGCCCCCTCGCGCGTGATGTCGAGGCGATCCGGCTGGTCGAAGACCCGGGGGTCGCGGTTGGCGGCGGCGGTGTTGCACATGACGAAAGTGCCTGCCGGGATGGTGAATCCGCCCAGCTCGACATCCTCGGTCGCGATCCGCATGGCGGCGAAGATAACTGGCGAATAGCGCATGACCTCTTCGACCGCCTTCATCGCCAGCTCTGGCTGCTCCGCAAGGAGATCCCATTGCTCGGGATGGTCACAGAAAACATCCACCGCCGCGGCCACCTGGTTGCGAGTGGTGTCGGTGCCCGCCATCAGGATGCCGGCCGCGAGCATCCGCAGCTCCTCGATGCTCAGTCGGTCACCGTCATACTCAGCGCGGATCAGTTCGGAAATCAGGTCATCGGTGAGTGAGTGGCGCCGATCAGCCACCATCTCGTCGATATAGGCGTCGAGCTCTGCCCAGGCCGTGAGGATCTCACGCTCGTATTCCGCAACGTTCCAGGTGAAGAGCTTGAAGAAATCGTCGGCCCAGTCGGAGAAGCGCCGCCAGTCCTCACGAGGCGCGCCCAGCAGCGCGCTGATCACTGGAACCGGGTACGGCCGGGCGATGTCGGAAACGATCTCGCTGCGTCCCGCGGCCATGAGCGGGTCGATCAATTCGTTGATGATGTCTGTGATGGTGGTTTCCAGCCGGGCTACCGACCGCGGCGTGAAGGCCTTCGACACGAGTCGGCGCAGCCGGGTGTGGTCGGCGCCGTTGATGGCCAGCAGGCTGGTGCTGGTCCGATACCACAGCGGGCCGGAGGTGATGCCCTGCGCTTCGAGGCCGAGCCCCGGGGGCGGGCACAGCCGGTGGTCACGCAGCGCGGTGTGCACCAGGTCGTAACTCAGAATTTCGGGACCGCGCGCCCCCATCGCGATCGGGCTCTGCTCGAGCGCTTTCCGGAGGTTGCGGTGCGCCTCGTCGGGACTCGAGGCTTCTTCGTATGCGACAGAAGGAAGGTCGGCTTCGAACACGCTTGGGGCATTGAGGCCGATGACGGCGACGCTCATGGTGATCTCCTCGGGCTCGCGACATTTCGTCGACGCTTCAATGCTCGGGCCCGGGGCAAAAACGCAATAGCGTAGTCGACTACCTCAGCGTCCGCCGCGGCCGGCGCTGAGGATGGACGCCAGCTCCTCGCGAGATTGGGCTCCCACGCGCTGACACGCGCGATACACGTGGCCTTCGACGGTACGCACCGACATCACCAACCGTTCGGCGATCTCGCGATTGGACAGGCCCGCGACAACGAGTTCGATGACGCCGCGCTGCCGACCGGATAGCGGAAGACCCACGCGGCTGCGCAACGCCGGCGTGTCCAGCCCACCGCATTCGTCGGCCAGTTCCCGCGCCAGCGCCCCCGCATACAGGCCGCGCTTGCTTCGGTCACTGCGGGTGAACACGGCGGCCGCCTGCGCCGCGGCGTCGGCGGCCGCGGCCCGATCGCCGATGGCCCGGTACTCGGTCGACGCCGCCAGAAGCCCGTCACCATCGTTGTCCCGCAGCGATTCCGTGTGTCGCGCAACCGCATTGGCGAGCGGGAAGGACAACGCCCCGGCCAGTTCGCGCGCGCGTTCGGCACCGCAGGTATCACCCCACTGTGCCGCCGCCTGGATGCAAGCCAGCTCGTGGGTCGGCTGGTTGCGCTCACGCGCCTGCACGGCGGCGTCCCGCGCGGTCGCGACAGCGTCGGTCAAGCTACCGCTGGTCGCCAACGCCCACCCGCTTGCCAACGCCAACGCGGTGTGCATGAACAGGTAGTCGGCGGGCACACACGCCCGCGCGTTGGCGGCCGCTTCATTGGCTTGCGCGGGCTGGCCGAGCTTGGCATGCGCTTCGGCCAACGCAAAGCAGCTCGCCGGTTGTAAACCCGTTGTAAGGCCATGCCTTTGGACACCGGCCTGCGCTTCGTGCAGGAGTCTCACCGCGTCGCCCGCAGCGCCGCGAACGAGTTCGGCCTGCCCCATCAGAAATGCGAGGTTCGCATAAGCCAGGCCGGGAACATCGCGCGCCGAGTCCGCGAGCTGCGTTGCCGTAGTGACGAATTCGTCGATGCGGCCGGTTAACCGGCAGGCCCGGCCGTACACAGCGCCGAACCAGAACCGCATGTGGGACGCCTGGAAGGATGTGGTAGAACGCCGCAGCGCCTGCTCGGCGACCGACTTGAGGTCATCGACGTCACCCAGCGCGCCCATCGCCATGATCAACGCAAGCGATGCCATCATCGCGTGGAAATCCGGCAACACCGCGCAACTCAGTGCGGCTCTTGCCTTTTCAGCGGCTGATTCGCAGCGCGCCGACACCGCGTCGACGCAGGCTTCGACGGCGGCGCGTTCCGCCCGCTGCGACGGAATCTCGGGCGCCAGCGCCAAGCCGTCGAGGATCGCCGCGGCGTCATCGGGCCGACCGAGCATCCAGACCAGGTTGGCCGCACGCACCGTCGCCCAGTGATGGGCGTCCTCGTAGCCCGCACCGATGTCCCGCAAGGCGGCCTCGGCCTCCTCGCCCCGACCGAGAAGTACCAGGTTCATTGCTCGGACCCCCACCGCGTCGGCCAACCCCGCTTCGGCGGCGGCCGTTGCGAACCGGTCGGCCAGAGCGAGATCGAGCAGCGTCATCGCAAATCGTGCCGATTCCAGATACAGCTTGGGGTTGGGGTCGAGGTCGGACTCGAGGGTGAGCAGCGCCCGGCGCACCGTAGCGCGCATATCGGCGTCAGAGTCTTCCGCCAGCCGTTGGGCCAACCTGCCCCGGATTCTGGACAAATACATCTCGCCTACCGTTGCGCGGCGAAGTTCACCGAACAGCGGGTGTGCCAGCCGCGCCATCAGCGTGTCTCCGGTGCGCTCAACGCTCACCAGATGCATCTGCTCGGCGGCCTCCAGCTCGTCGCGGCCCACCAGGTCGCACAGCACGTCGACCGCCAGCGGCTCACATTGCGACAGCGTGTCGACAACCAACGCCAATTGCGGGGTGAGACTACTGAGCTGCCGCCCCACCGCGTCGTGCAGGCTCGCCGACACCGCGACGTTGTCGTCCCACATCCACACCCCGGCCACTTGCCGGATCCGGCCGGCCGTGACCTGCGCGCTCAGCAGCTGCCGCAAGAACAATGCGTTTCCCGCGGTGAGCTTCCACAGCCGGTGAGCGCTGCGCGAATCGACCGGTCCGCCAAGCGTGCTCTCGATCAAAGCGCGCGTGGAGTCATCCGACAGCGTTGCAAGATCCAGTCGAGCCAGCAGACCGTCTTTCCACAGCGCAGTCACCGCGTCGGGCTCATCGCTGCCGGTGCGCACCGTGACGACCAGGCGAGTCCCCCGCGACTGCGCGAGCTGGTGCACAACAAGGGCAGACAACCCGTCGAGCAGGTGTGCGTCGTCGACACCCACCAGGACGCGACCCCGTCCCTGTTGGGCGACAAACGAATTGGTGATACGGCGCACGTTCGTCAGTGGATCGGCCATCCCGTCGCCAAGAGAACCGATGAAAGCGCCGAGCGGCAACTGGCGCGCCGATTCAGTGCCGACAACCCAGTTCGTGCGTTCGCCCGACGCTTCGGCGCGACGAAGGACTTCGCGGGCAAGCGCGGTCTTGCCCACACCGGGGGCGCCAACGATTACCACGCCAGAATGCCTACCCGCTCCGCCCAGTGCGCGGTGAATGGCGGCGAATTCGCTGTCACGCCCTGTCAACGGATCTCCGCTGATCACACGGCGACTATAACGGTGCACCGCTGACTATACGAGCCCATTCATCGACTATTTCGGGTCTTTGCGCTACGGCGCCTGCTCAGTCTTGTGCGCGGCGCTGATAGTCCCAGCTTTCCAACGTCGCCTGCAACTGGCTGACACCGACGGCGAAGGTGGGCGTGCCGATCAGGAGCAGCGCTACCACAACGGCGTTCACGGCATCCTCCTTTGCGAGTGAGCAGTTAGAGCCGATCCATTTCGCGCGACATGCTGGCCTGCTCCAGGAAGCCATAACGCCTCGGGTAGTCGTGCCGCGGCGCGCGCGTGTCGGGTTTCGAAGTCAGGAACACCTTGCGCATCGACGTGAGGACAACCGATGCCGCCCCGGCAGACCTGCGCCGCGTCGTCGGCGGCACCGGCATCGCCGCCGCGGTGCTGAAGGCAACCTCTTGCATGGTGATCAGAACCGGCGCCGACGCCGCCACCGCGGTGCTGGCCTCGGTATCGGGTGCGACAAGTTTCAGGGTTTCTGCTGATGCGGTCATTTCGGGCCTCCTGTAGCTGGGGTTGCGTCCAGCATTACGCGCGCGGGGCGGAATGAACCGCGTAGTGGACTACGCGAATTTCCGACTGCCGCTACGCGGCCGCAAGAGCCCTAACTCTTGCCGTCGCTGCGCGACCCGGACAGCGCCCGGCGAGCAACCAGATCCAGGCCGTAGCCGATGACACCGATGACCACGATCACCGCCACGACCTGGCCGTAGGCAAGCTGGTCACGTGCGTTGAGAATCTGATACCCGAGACCCGAACGCACACCCAGCATTTCGGCGGGTACCAAGACCACCCACGCGATACCCAGAGCAACTCGCAGGCCGGTTTGCAGGTGGCCACGGATCGCGGGCAAGACCACGACGTTGAGTAGCTCGATCCGGCTGGCACCGAACGATCTGGCGACCTGCAAATAGCCGGGATCGATGGCGTGTACGCCGGCGGCGGTGTTGATCAGGATCGGCCACACCGATGCCGCGGCGATCAGAAAAATCACCGGCTCATTGCCGATTCCGAAGAGCGCTACCGATATTGGCGCCCACGACAAGGGCGAGATCATCCGCAGAAACTGGACAACCGGCCGGGTGGCGCGATCGGCGGTGTCGTTCAGCCCGATGAGCAGTCCGGTGGGAATCCCGATGACGGCGCCGACGAGCAACCCCACCAGCAGCCGCCACAGGCTGACCCCGGTGTCGGGCAGCAGCACGCCGCGGTTGAAGAGTTCGACCAACGCCCCGGCCACTCGGGCGGGTGTGGTCTCGCGCAACAAGGACTGCGAAGGGGCCAGAACCGCAGTGGCCACCCACCACACCGCGACCGCAGTCCCGATCGCGAGCACCGGCGGCCACCAGCGCTGCAGCAATACCAGCGGAATGGCCGTCGGTGCGGCATCCTCGGCCGGCACCGACACGTCCAGGGTCGTCTCGTTGGTTGTCATCGCGGCTGCACCTGTTCGGTTCGGGTCAGATCGGAAGGGATGCCGAAGCTCTCGGGACCGCCGTGTGCGGCCAGCGCGGCCCGCACGAAAGTGTCGACAACCAACTCGGAGTGCACGGTGGCCGGATCAAGACGGTCCAGGAAGCGCCGGTCGCCGTCGACGACGGTGTCGTGCATGGCCTCCACCAGTCGGCGGGTAAAGCTCGGGAAAGGGAACGGCTGAAAACCCAACCGCTGGGGTTGCCAATCCGGGTGCAGGAATCGATAGTCCTGCGGGCGATAGGTCAGCGCGGTCTTGATCGCCGGTTG
>JAVROG010000303.1:0-8550 GCA_032162865.1 Mycobacterium sp.
CCGACCGGTGGGCGATCACGCAGGCGACGATCACGGCCAAGACCCCGATGCCGAGCACGGTCGCGGGCACGTAGATATCGGCGGTTCGTCGCGGCAGCAGAAATGCGACGGTGAGGGTCGCGGCCAGACCCACGCCGAAGCAGGCGAGGAGATGCGCGTCCCGGGAAAGCCAGCCGACGATCGGGTCGGTTGGTGCGGCGTCTAGTGAGGTGTCTTCTGGGCCAATCTCCAGGTCGTCGAACAACAAAGGGCGTGCCGGCTGGTCGATTTCCCGGATGGCCAGCAACTCGCCGTCATAGACGTTGGCTTCGCTCAGTGAACGACCGGGGTCTATCGCGTCGTCACCGAGCCGCGCCAGCGTCCACCTTCCCTCGGTGGTGTCGAAGGCGATTCCCTCGAGGGCGGGATCAAGTCCTGGGTGTGCCGCGATTTGCTCGTCGGCGATGTCGATGACGTCGTCGATGAAGGCGGCAATGCTGGCATTGGCCGGCAACCCGACGTCGAGCCGCAGGTCGCCGACCACCAACGTGACGCGGCTGAGCGTGGGCTCGGCCTCCGATTCCGCGTCTAATTCCGACAGCGACGGCGGTAGAGTCATCGCTATCGACCTCCTGCGGTTTGTGTCATTCGCTGGTGACAATACCCACGGATGTATGGAAATTAATTCGGGTTTTCGGGGAAGCTTCGGGGGATGACCGGTTGAGTACGCAGGGTTTCGTGCGCCGAGTGCGGGTGGCGCCGCCGCGCATGCCGGGTGGCGAAGTCAACCTGCAACCGCCGCCCGAGGTGCCGCGGGTGATCCCTGGCAACCTTGTGATGAAGTTGCTGCCGTTCGTGATGATCGTTGCGGTGATCGGGATGATCGCGCTGATGGTCACTGTCGGGGGCCGGGATCTGATGAAGAACCCGATGTTCCTGATTTTCCCGATGATGATGATCATGTCGATGGCAGGCATGTTCATGGGCGGCGGCGCTCGGTCCGGCAAGGCGGCCTCCGAACTCAACGAAGAGCGCAAGGACTACTTCAGCTATCTGGCGAACCTGCGCGACGACGCCGACATGACCGGTGAAGGGCAGCGCACGGCCCTGGAGTGGAGCCACCCCGACCCTCGTGCGCTGGCCGACGTGGTGGGCACCCGTCGAATGTGGGAACGCCGCACCACGGACAACGACTTCTGCCATGTCCGAGTGGGCATCGGCACCCATCGGTTGGCGACCCGGCTGCTGGCGCCCGAGACGGGCCCGCCCGAGGATCTCGAACCGGTGTCCACGGTGGCGTTGCGTCGTTTCGTCAAGACCCACTCGGTGGTGCACGCTCTGCCAACCGCGGTGTCGCTGCGGGCATTTCCGGCCATCACCTTCGAGGGCGACCGCAAGTTGGCGCGGCAGTTGGTGCGGTCCATGGTGTTGGAGCTCTGCGCCTTCCACGGACCCGACCATGTGCAGGTCGCGGTGGTGACCGCCAACCCGGACGGCGAGAACTGGAGCTGGCTCAAGTGGTTGCCGCACGCCCAGCACGCCACGGCCCGCGACGGCATGGGCTCGATGCGACTGCTGTTCCCCAGCCTGGAGTTGTTGGAGCGGTCACTGGCCACCGACTTAGGGGAGCGGGGCCGGTTCAGTCGCAATGCCGAACCGACCAAAGGACTCAAGCAACTCGTCATGGTGATCGATGACGGGTACGTCAACGGAACGGAACGTCTGGTCACCGATGCCGGGTTGGACAGCGTCACGCTGTTGGATCTGAATGGTGCTGAAGCTGCGGCCAACCGGCGCGGGCTGCAGCTGGTGGTCGAGGGCGACTTGGACGGCGAGCACGTCGGGGCGCGCACCGCGGTCGGGGTCGAGCGGTTCGCGACGCCCGACACCATCACCGTCGCCGAGGCCGAGGCGACGGCCCGTCGCATTGGCCGTTACCGACTGGCCAGCGCTGCGCACATCGTCAACCTGGAGGCCGACGCACGCGCCACCGACCCGGGCTTGATGGCGTTGTTGAAGATTCCCGACGCCGCCGAGATCGTCCCCGAACAGGTCTGGCGGAAACGTTCACCGCGGGAACGGCTGCGGGTGCCGATCGGGTACACACCCAATGGTCAACCGCTGGAGCTCGACATCAAGGAGTCCGCCGAGGCCGGCATGGGACCGCACGGATTGTGCATCGGCGCCACCGGCTCGGGTAAGTCCGAGTTCCTGCGCACGTTGGTGTTGTCGATGGTCACCTCGCACTCGCCCGACGTGCTGAACATGGTGCTGGTCGACTTCAAAGGTGGGGCAACGTTTCTCGGACTCGAGGGGGTGCCGCACATCGCGGCGATCATCACCAACCTCGAAGACGAACTCATCCTGGTCGACCGCATGCGCGACGCACTGGCCGGTGAATTGAACCGGCGTCAGGAACTGTTGCGATCGGCCGGCAACTTTCCCAACGTCAACGAGTACGAACGCGCTCGGGCCAACGGCGCCGAACTGGCTCCGCTGCCGGCGTTGTTCATCATCGTCGACGAGTTCTCCGAATTGCTCTCGCAGAAACCCGATTTCGCGGAGTTGTTCGTCATGATCGGGAGGTTGGGCCGGTCGCTGCACGTGCACCTGCTGCTGGCTTCGCAGCGGCTGGAGGAAGGTAAGCTGCGCGGGCTGGATTCGCATCTGTCTTACCGGATCGGGCTCAAGACCTTCTCGGCCGGCGAGTCACGCAGCGTACTGGGTGTGCCCGATGCCTACCACCTGCCCAGCGTGCCCGGCTCGGCATTCCTCAAATGCGATGCGTCCGAGCCGATTCGGTTCAACACTTCCTACGTATCCGGAGATTACGTCCCACCGCGTCGTGCCGTACAGAGCGGCCGGGGGAGACCGCTGGGCGCGCTGGCGCCGAAACTGTTCACGGCCACGCCGGTCAAGAAGGATGCGGTCGCTGTTGCCCCGGTGGAGACGGAGGCAGTTGAACCCAGCGTGCCCGCATCTCCGACGAAAACGACGTTGCTCGATGTCGTGGTGTCGCGGCTGCGAGGTCACGGCCTTCCGGCCCACGAGGTGTGGTTGCCACCGCTGGACGAAAGCCCGGCGGTCAATCAGCTTCTGCCGGATGCGAACTGGTCGGCCTCAGGAAACCTCGACGGCCGGTTGTGGATGCCGATGGGTGTGGTGGACCGGCCCTATGATCAGCGCCGCGATGTGCTGATCGTTGACTTGTCGGCCGCGCAGGGCAACGTCGCGGTGGTCGGCGGGCCCCAGTCGGGCAAGTCGACCGCACTGCGGACCCTGATCATGTCGGCGGCCGCCACGCACACCCCGGAGCAGGTGCAGTTCTTCTGTCTGGATTTCGGTGGCGGCACGCTGACCAGCCTGGGCAATCTGCCACACGTGGGCGGGGTCGCCGGCCGGATGGATGCCGACGCGATCCGGCGCACAGTGGCCGAGGTTTCGGGGGTGCTGCGGGCTCGGGAGGTGCGGTTTCGCGACCTGGGTATCGAGTCGATGCGGGACTTCCGTGCCCGCAAGGCACACCTGGCTACCCTTCCGCCCGAGGTGGCGGCTCAGGATCCGTTGAGCCAGGACAAGTTCGGTGATCTCTTCCTGGTGATCGACGGCTGGGCCTCGATCAGGAGTGATTTCGAGATACTTGAACCTACCTTGAATTCACTTGCGGTTCAGGGTCTTTCGTATGGCGTCCACCTGGTGATCTCTGCGTCGCGGTGGATGGAGATCCGCGCGGCCGTCAAGGACATGCTCGGCACCCGCATCGAACTGAAACTGGGTGACTCGCTGGACAGCGACGTCGGCCGAAGGTTCAACGAGCTGGTACCCGTCGGCCGTCCCGGCCGGGGTATCAGCCACGAGAGGCTGCACATCCTGATAGCGCTGCCACGGCTGGATTCCAGCTCGGACGTCGAGAGTCTGCCGGAAGGCGTTGCGGCCGCGGTCAATGCGATGCGCACCCACTACGGCAAACGTCAAGCCCCGCGCGTCCGGATGCTGCCGCACAATGTGGATCGCGCCGCCGTCGTCCGGGTGGCCGGTTCGGCCAGAATGCTCGGCAGATCGCGCGTGGCGATCGGCATCAACGAAGCCGAATTGGTGCCGGTGGTACTGGATTTCGACGCGCAACCACATCTGGTCACATTTGGTGATGCGGAATGCGGCAAGACCGCTCTGCTGCGCAACATCGCCACCGGGCTGATGGAAAACGCCACGCCGCAGGAATGCAAGATCGTGCTGGTCGACTACCGCCGTTCCATGCTCGGTGTCGTGGCGAACGAATACCTGGGGGGATATGCCACCGCTTCACAATCGTGCGTCGAGTTGATGACGGCGCTCGCCGGGACATTGAGGGATCGGCTCCCACCCAGCGACATCACCCAGCAGCAACTCAAGGACCGGTCGTGGTGGTCCGGTCCGGATATTTTCGTGATGATCGACGATTACGACCTGATCGCGAGCGGCTCGATGAGCAGTCCGTTGAGCCCGTTGGTCGAATTTCTGCCCCAGGCACGCGATGTCGGCCTGCGGGTCATCGTCACCCGTCGTATCGGTGGCGCTGGACGCGCCATGATGGACCAGTTCATCGGACGGCTGAAGGACTTGTCGTGCAACGGTCTGGTGATGAACGGGACTAAAGACGAAGGCGCACTCTTTGGCTACAAAGCCACGGAGATGCCCCCGGGACGGGGGATGCTGGTCTCCCGCACTACCAAGACTGGAGTGATCCAACTGTCCAGGATGCCGGACCTGTGACCGGGGTCAACGAACTCCGACGGGTCCGCGTGATCTCGGCAGCACCCGAGCACATCCGGGTGTCGGTGTTCGGTGGGCGGACACAGCTGGACATCGCACTGCCACTGGATGTTCCGGTATCGAGCTTCGTCCCTGACTTAGCGCGGCTCGTCCGTTCCCGCGACAACGAACGCGACGGCGACGCGACGTCCAAAGATGATCGCCGGACCTTTTGGCGGCTCAGCCGATTCGACAACGACACCGTGTTGGAGCCCGACCAGACACTGCGCGAAGCGGGGGTGGTCAGCGGCGAACTGCTGCGGCTCTCGGCGCGGCGAGCGCTCTCGCCGCCGACCCTGTACGACGACGTGGTCGACGCCGTTGGCCGCTTGAACAAGTCTGCCTATGCCGCCTGGAATGCCGTCGCAGCGCGCTGGATGGCGTTCGCCGGCGTGCACCTTATCGCGCTTGCACTTGTCTATTGCCTCGTCGGCCGGGTAGGCGCGCCAAACCATTACGTGATCGTCGGCTTGGCCGCAGCGGTGGTGTTGACGCTCGTCGGCGGGGCCACCATGGCACACCGCTCGTACGGTCTCGGCGATGTCGCCGCAGGGCTGGGGTGGGCAGCAATACCGATCACGGCCGGAATCGCTTTCGCCCTGCTGTCCCGGTACGGACAGTTCGGGCAGGCCGCCGCGTGCGGGACCGTACTAGTGCTGTGCGCGGTCTACGACCGAGTGATTGGTACCGGGCGCTGGGCGTATCTGGCCAGCGCGCTGACGTTCGGACTGGTTGGCGTCGCGATGGTTGGGCGCGCACTTGCGGTGCGTGCCGACATCGTGTTTGTGACGTCGGCGGGTTTGGCGATTCTGGGGTGTCTGGTGGTGCGTCGGCTGACGGCGCGGTTGGGCCGATTCGAGACACCGACCGTAGCGGTCGAAACCAACCGCGAGGATTGGGATTTCGAGAATCCGTTTGAGCCGTCTGCGTCGGCCAAGAAACGGGACGATGATTCGGGTACAGCGATGCCGACCGCGGAAGCGGTGTGGACCAGAGCCAAGTCGGCTGTGATCACGCGTGCGGCGCTGCTGACCGGATTGGCTGTCGCCGCTGCAGTTTTCGTGACAATGTTGCTGCGCAGCAGCGGCGGTGTAATCGATTGGTCCGTCTTCGCGTTTGCGCTTGCCTGCGCGTCGGTGCTGGCGCTGCGGAGTCGGACGTTCGATACCTCGTTGGAGTGTGCTGGTTTGGCGGTGCCTGCCGTGACGATTTTGCTGACCGTCTGCGCGGCGGCGCAGCAGGGGGTCCGGCCGATGCCGGTGGCGGCCCTCGGCGCGCTGCTTGTCGTCGCGATAGGTGCCGCATTGACTGGGTTGAGCAGGTCTGGCCGCCCGACGCCGCACCGATTGGCAACTCTGCTTTCCTATTTGGAGTACGTGGCAGTTGGCTCCCTGATCCCGCTGGCGCTGTGGGTGGTGGGCGTCTACCAGCGGTTGGGCTTCTGATGAAGATCATCCGACGCAGTGTTGCGCTGCTGGCCGCGGTGATGTTGGCGACGGCGTTGAATCCTGCGCTGGCCGGAGCGATCCGACCGCCGGTGGTGGAACCCGGTCCGCCACCGAATGGACCGATGGGGCCGATCGAGCCAACGGATCTCAAGGCGATCTGCGGAGTGCCCACCGGGGTGTTGCCACAGACCGATTTCACGCTGCAGACCAGTGCAGAAGCCATGCTGAACTACGCCGACGCGTGGCGGTTCTCCCGTGGGGCAGGGCAGAAGGTCGCGGTGATCGACACCGGCGTGAACCGGCACCCGCGGTTGCCAGCGTTAGAGGGCGGCGGCGACTATGTATCGAACACCGACGGCCTGCAGGACTGCGACGCGCACGGAACCCTGGTGGCGGGGCTGATCGCCGCGGCGCCCAGTCCCGCCGACGGCTTTGCGGGGGTGGCTCCCGAGGCAACCATCCTGTCGATCCGGCAGAACAGCACGGTCTACGGCCTGAAGGAAGGTGGCTCCGGGCAGACCAACGACCCCAACGCCACATCGCCCGGCTATGGCAACACCTTGACGTTGGCTTATGCCATCACCCGCGCGGTCAACCTAGGCGCCACCGTCATCAACCTGTCCGAGGTGGCATGCACCCCGGTCGGGTCCGGCCTTGACGACGCCCAGCTTGGCCGCGCGGTTCGGTATGCCTTCGAACACAACGTGGTGGTGGTGGCCGCGGCGGGCAACTTCAACAGTCAAGGGCTGTGCAAAACCCAGAACATGATGCCCGACCCGAACATGCCGTTGAAGAGCGGTTGGGATTCGGTGCGGACCATCGCCAGCCCGGCCTGGTTCAGCGACTATGTGTTGACGGTTGGTGCGTTGACGACCTCAGGTGAGGCCGCCGATTTCAGCCTGCGTGGGCCGTGGGTGGGTATCGCCGCACCCGGTGAACGCATCGTTTCGCTGGACTCGAGTGGGCCCGGGCTGATCAACGCCGTCATGAGCCAGCAGGGGCTGGCGCCGATCAACGGCACGAGCTTCGCGGCACCGTTCGTGTCTGGAGTGGTGGCCCTGATCCGGTCCCGGTTTCCCGAGCTGAATGCCGGTCAGGTGATCGAATTGATCACGCGGACCGCCCATACCCCGGGTGCGGGGCCGAACGAGGCCACCGGATACGGCGTCGTCGACCCGATCGCGGCGCTCACGTACCGCGTCCCGGCGGCCAACCAGGTGCCCAACCCCGACGCGGCGAAACCGATCCCGGGGCGGCCTCATCTCGATCCGGCCAGCCAACGTGCACGCATCATCGTGTTGTCGGTCACCGCGGGCGCTGTGGCGTTGGCCGGGATAGCTGCGGCGTTCTCGGTGGCCAGAAGGCGGCGGGACGCGCGGACAACCGAGACGGATTACTGACGTAATCGGGCTGCCTGCCGCGCCCGACGACCAGCGAAATTCGGCGTCGTGTCCTGCGGAAATCTGTGGCAGCCTCGAACTGCGAATTAAGTGTTTGTGGCTACGTAGGATTGATGACGGCGGACTACTCAGATAACTGCGACCGAAGGGGGGGACACATGGCTAAACAGACACCCAAGCAGACGCCTGACGAGGACGAACGCGGGTCGTTGGCTCGTCCTCCCTGGTTGCCGGGTGAAAAAAAGCGACGTCGCGTCCATCTCGGCCGCGGGAAAGACAAGGACGCCGAAAAAGATGACGCCGGTAAGCGCGCCGAGAAGATCGAGGGCGATGCCAACGGCCACGGGAGGGCGAAGTCCGAGGAGCCGACCGCAAAGGCTCACTTGCGCCCACAACGCACCGCAGCAGAAGAGGCTGTGCGGGAGCCGCCACCGAAGCGGGACCGCATTCCGGTGTCGCGGGCCAAGCTGGACAGCCCGGCGGAGGCTGAAGCGAAGCGGGACCGGATCCCGATGGCTCCCCCCGAACCGGACGGCGCGGCGCCGTCTCAACCCAAAGCCGACGTTGCCCCGGAGTCTCGCCCCAGGCGGGTCGCGGTGCGGTATGACCGCGCCAGGCGTCTGCAACCCGATCCAGTTCCACCGGCCCCCGCCCCGCCGCTAACTTCTCCCACACCGGCGCCGGTCACGAATGACTTTGAGGCTGCACAGGCTTCACGTCTAGACGAACAACCGCTCGCAGCCGAGCCGACGCCACCGCAGGCCGACGGCACGATCGAATTCGGTCTGGTTGGCCCCGACTCGGCCGAGTCGTTGTCGCAGCCGAGCGATGCGGACGAATTACCGTTGGCTGCTACAACGGAGTCTCTTGACGCGACGCCACCACCGCTCGATGAATGGGAGCTGCTCAAGTCTGAGATATGGAACACGGGG
>JAVROG010000304.1:0-9113 GCA_032162865.1 Mycobacterium sp.
TGCCGTCGGCCAATCCGGGCAGGAGGATGGCCACCATTCCGTCGGCGTGAGCGTCGATCCAGCTGGGATTCTTCGGATCTCGGCCGGTGAGCAGGCGAAATTCGGGGGCGTTCACATACGGCAGTGAGGCCGCGCCGATCAACACGTAGTAGAAGATCTCACTGTCGATGGGGGCGGCAATACCGGCGTCCCGCAGGATCAGCCACCCCGGCCGGATGCCGTCGAAGAACGGCTTCACGTGGGTCTGCGTCATCCACGTCAACCGGTCGCTGGCCGCGGTGCCCTCGTGCACCATGATCTGGTTGAGCTCGGGGTGCTTGGCGGCGAATCGCACGAATCGCCCTATCCCGTCGGCAAAGCCAGCAGCCAGCGCTGAGACGTCAATCACGGTCGGGTCCGCGGGTATGGCGCCGTCGAATGCATCCCACAACAGCCCGAAGAGGTGATCGACTGCTGCCGTCCACAGGGCCGTCTTCGACTCGAAGTGATAGTTGATCTGCGGCTGGTGGGCGTGAACGCGCGCCGCGATCGCACGCGTCGACGCGCCGTCGAAGCCCTTCGCCCCGAATTCGACCAGCGCCGATTCCAGCAGCGCCTCCCGGATATCGGTCCTGGTCCGGCGAGCGCGGACCTTGGTCGGCGTTGGGGTCTTGCGTTCCATCGTTCGAAGTGTACCCTTATTATCAATCGATAATAAGGACAGGAAGGATTGAGACCATGAGCATCACCCCTGACACCACGAATCAAGATCGCGCATCGGCACGTCTGCTGCCGCTGTCCAAGGATCCGTTCCAGGCGCCAACGGATCGCGACATGCTGCCCTCCGAGCGGCGGCTGTTCGTTCAGACCCACCGCACCTGCGTATTCGGCTACGGCCGCAAAACCGACGGCCCGGCGATGTCGATCGTCTACTACGTCCCAGACGACAACGGCGACCTGCTGGTCGCCACCATGGGCGAGAGGGCCAAGGCCAAAGCCGTTGCCCGCAACGGCAAGGTCAGCCTCTGCGTCCTCGACGAGACCTGGCCGTTCGCCTACCTGCAGGTCTACTGCGACGCAGTGGTCGATGACGACGACGAAACCCTGATCGACGTGATGATGGCGGTAGCCGAACGCATGTCCGGTCAGCCAGTTCCCGCCGAGATGCGCCCGGCGGTCAAAGCCATGGCAGAGCAGGAGGGCCGGGTGCTGCTGCGCTGCCGGCCCTACTCGACGTTCGTGACACCGCCACGACACCTGCACAGCAACGACCAGGAGGAGCTGACCCACTGGGTCTCGGGATCGATGCCCTGGGACGCCACGGATACACAGGCGAAGTCATGACCGACGTCACCGAGCGCTGGCGCACCGAGCGCGTCATGGCCGCCATGTACGAGACCGGCGTCAAGCACGACAGCGTCGCAACGGTCGGCGCCTGGGCGATGTGGGGCGCCGACATGCGACGCATGTTCGCCGACGTCGAGCGACTCGCCGACGCCCCGGCGGGAACCTCCGTCCTCGACATACCCTGCGGCGGCGGCTTCGCCTTCCGCGGGTTACGTCCCGGCCAGGACGTGCATTACGTCGCAGCCGACATATCTGCGTACATGCTCGGCCAGGCGCGCGCAGCAGCGATCCAACGCGGCGTGCAAGACGCGATCGAGTTCGTCGAAGCCGACGTCACCGCACTGCAGTTCGACGACGCTAGCTTTGATCTCTGCCTGACCTACAACGGGCTGCACTGCCTGCCGGACCCGCGCTCCGCGCTTGGCGAACTCACCCGCGTGCTCAAGCCGGGAGGGACGCTGCGGGGGACGTCATGTGTGACCGGTCGAGGTCCCCGCCAGGATGTTCTGGTCACAATCGCGCGTCGCGCCGGGGTGTTTGGAAACACCCCCCACACAGGCGATATCGAAACATGGCTGACGGAATTCGGCCTCGACGTCATCGCCCTCGAACGCAGCGGCGCGATCGAGTTCTTCGAGGCGCGATTGCCGCGTGGCGAGCGGGCGGACCGATGAGCGACCACACCGTCGGCGCTCACAACGATCTGCACAGTGATCAGGGCGCCCGAAAAGGAGAGCATCCTGGACGCTCACGTGACCCGGTCATCAAGGTTCACGACGTTGCCTGGTTGGAGTTCGAGAAGCCGGATCTAGCTCGGGCCGAAGCATTTTCGTCAGCATTCGGGTTCGACACCGCTATGCGCACTGCTGACGAGCTGTACTTGCGAGGCACCGACGCCGGCTCGCCCTGCGTGCTGATCCGGCGCGGTCCGCACTCGAAATTCATCGGAGCCGCATACACCGCACAGGACCAATCCGATGTGCTGCGGCTGGCCGAGGCGACCGGGACCAGAATCCGCGCACTGCCCGAGTCACTCGGCGGCGTCGCGGTCGACCTGGTCGACCCCAGCGGTGTGACGGTCCGTGTCGTTGCCGACACCCACCAGCTCGAGGCCACGCCAGCACAGACCCCGCAGCAGTTGAACTTCGGGCACGAGCTCGTCCGGGTGAACGCCACCCAGCGCCCGCCGCGCGTGCCGACGCGGGTGCAGCGACTGGGGCACGTGGTGATGCAGACGACCAAGTACCGGCAAGCCCTCAATTGGTATCTCGATCACCTCGGGATGATCGTCAGCGACTTCATGTACTACCCGGAACACCGCGACCGCGGGCCGGTGATGAGCTTCATCCGGTGCGATCGAGGGCAGACTCCGGCCGACCACCACACCCTGGCGATGGCGCTGGGCCCGTCCAACAAGTACGTCCATTCGGCCTACCAGGTCAGCGACATCGACGCGATGGGCGCCGGCGCGCGCTACCTCGCCGAGCTCGGCTATCACCGCTCGTGGGGAATCGGCCGCCACATCCAGGGCAGCCAGATCTTCGACTACTGGCGCGATCCCGACGGTTTCATGGTCGAGCACTTCAGCGACGGTGACGTGTTCGACTGCACGCTCGAACCGGGTTGGGCTCCCTTCAGCGCCTCTGGACTCTCCCAATGGGGACCACCCATCACCAAGGACTTCCTCGGAATCGCGCCAGGCCGCGAATCCCTGCGCGAACTTCGCTCGATAGTCAGCGCGCTGCGCACCGACAACGAATTCGACCTGGACAGCCTGCGCGGCATGCTCGCCGTGGCCAACTCCTGACCCCCGACCGCCCAAGCACCCAAGGACTTACGATGACCGTCTCCATCCTGCGCACCGCCGACGCGTGGTGGGCGCAGACGCCGACCGGGGCCGCCCGGATCACCACCGCGGCCGCCACCACACGCGAGCTGCTGGCCGACCGAGCGGCTATCGACGCCGCAGCCCACAGCACCGACACCGTCGCGGTGGACAGCCTGGCACTGCTGTCCCCGGTCACGGCGCCGTGTCGGGTGGTGGCACAGATGACCAACTACGCCTCCCATGTCCAAGACGCCGGGCGGGACCCGAAAAATACCCCACTAGCCTTCTTCCGCAAGGCATCCGGCTCCATCAGCGGTCCACTCGACGACATCGTCAAACCCGGCCACGTCCGACTGCTCGACTACGAAGTCGAGATCGGTCTGGTCATCGGCCGCGAGATGCCCGTCGGTACCGCGATCACCGAAGCCAACCTCGCCGACTACGTCTGCGGGCTGGTGGTGACCAACGACGTCTCGGCGCGAGACGTGCAATTGACCAAAACCCAGTTCTATGAATCGAAGTCGTATCCGACGTTCACACCGGTCGGGCCCGCGCTGGTCTTACTGGACGGCGACGAGCTCAAGCGGTTCGGTGATCTGAGGCTACGGCTGCGCGTCAACGGGGAGATCCGCCAGGACATGCTCGTCGACGGCGACATCATCTACCCACCCGTGCCCGCACTGCAGGCACTGTCCCGTTTTCAACGCCTCGATGCAGGCGACCTGGTCTTGACCGGCACCCCGGTCGGCACGGCGATCAGCGCGCCGGCCAAGCCCGTCGAGATCATCGGCTCACTGCTCCCGGACCGGATCAAGTGGAAGGCCTTCTTCTCAGGACAAGCCAAGAACCCGAAATACCTGCGCCACGGCGACATCGTCGAGGCCACCGTAGCCACGGACGACGGAGCCATCGACCTCGGCTCGCAGCGCACCATCGTGAAATACGCCTGAGCACCCACCGATGACGGCAACACGCGCAGCCAGCCTCGAACTAGAGACCCTGACCGTCGAGCAGGACGGCCGGGTACTCACCGTCCGGTTCTGCGATCCCCCGCACAACTTCATGACTGCGCGGATGCAGAACGACCTTCACGCCCTCACCACCGCCGTCGACGACGACGCGACGGTGGGCGCAGTCGTTCTCACCGGTGGCGTGCCGAAGCGCTACATCACTCACTTCGACATCGCACACATCCTCGCCGCCGCCTCAAACATCGGACGGCCACTATCCGCCACCGCCTTGGTGAACCTCATGCGGGGCTTCGCAGTCGTCGAAGCCCTACCGGGCGGTGAGCAGGCCTTGGAACGAAGCCCCGTCCACGGTTTCCTCAGCGTCACACGATTCAACGACGTCGTGCTGCGCGTCATGCGGTCACCCGCGGTTTACATCGCCGCGATCGGAGGACCTTGCGGCGGTGCAGGACTGGAGATGTCAGTCTGCTTCGATGTCCGCCTGGCCGCCGATGACGACGCCGTCGGGTTCATTCTCCCCGAACTGCTCATCGGCTTGACCACCACCGTGGGAGGCCAACGCCTAGCCCAACTCATTGGACCCGCCCGGGCGCTGGAGATGATGCTCGAAGGCCGAATGTATTCCCCACGAGAGGCACACCAGATGGGCTTGATCAACCGACTCGTACCTCCTGAGCACCTCATCGACGAAGCCCAAGAACTCGGCGCACGGTACGCCAGCCGCAACCGCGACACCATCGCCGCACAAAAGAGAGTCTTCAACGAGAACGTCGGGTTAAGCCCAACCGAAGCCCTCCGTCGCGAATGCGCGGCGAACATATCCACCATCCTGTCCGGCCCAGCCCCACGAGCCCTGCAGAAATGGCTCGACATGCAACGGCCAGACGGCGAGTCCGTGTTCCTGACAGAACTCGAGCCATGGTTCCAGGGCGAGGTGGTCCAGCTCAACGCCGACGCCAGCTGGAGTTCCGCTGTAAATCAGATCGCCAGGGGCGACGGCGACTAGGTCACGAGCCCTCTTCAAGAAACTGCGCGAGCTTCCTCTTCCACGTCATAGTCCCGCATCCAGGAATGATTGAGGCTCAAGGGCTGCGCGGAGTCGAATCGATGTCCATTCAGCCGCGCACTCTGTTGGACTCGAGCGGTGTGGTCGCGCCGCATCGCCTGATAGCGCAACAGTGCTGCTGGGGCGTCGGCGGCCGTAACACCGCGGAGCAATATGGCCAACGCCATGGCGTCCTCGATTGCCTGGTTGGCGCCCTGGCCCATGTGCGGCAGCATGGGATGGGCAGCATCGCCGAGCAGGGTCAGCCGGCCATGCGACCACCGTGGCAGCGGTTCCCGGTCGTACAGTCCCCACCTGAACGTGGTCTCAACTCGTGAGAGCAGACGGC
This sequence comes from Mycobacterium sp., assembly GCA_032162865.1. Classification (GTDB taxonomy): domain Bacteria; phylum Actinomycetota; class Actinomycetes; order Mycobacteriales; family Mycobacteriaceae; genus Mycobacterium. Next base: position 5,520 of record JAVROG010000304.1, read on the forward strand.
GAACCTGCGGGTCCCAATCACCGAACGCGGCGGCCAGAACTGCCGGATCACCTGGTGCAGACCATGATTCGCGCATCTGGTCGTCGGCCGCGACGAACCCCACGAAGTTGATCAACTGACCGGCACGCACAGGGTAGGCAATCACGTGTTTGCCCTGACCGCCCCAGGTCACCAACTCCCGGGGCCAGTTGGGCAACCGAGCTGCCGAGATCAGGCCGCGATAGGCCACCGTGCCGGAGAACACCGGGTCGGTGGGTTCCACGACGTAGCGTTGCAGCCCGGAATTGATTCCGTCGGCTGCGATCACGACATCAGCATTGACGCTCACGCCGTTGTGCAAGCCCACCATCGCAGACCCGTCGCGTTGAGAGAATTGCACACAGCGATGTCCGGTGTGCACGACGCCGGCCGGCAGAGCGGCAGCCAGGACCGCCACCAGATCGGCACGATGGAGCGCAAGCGTCCCGGTTTCGGGGTCATACGTTTCATGGGAGACCAAGGTCCCATCCGCAGTGAACAACCGGAATCCAGGCAACCGCACAGCAAGTCGGCTGACGCGCTCACTGAGGCCGAGTCGGTCCAAGACTCGTTGACTGTTGTGTTGGAGCGCCACTCCCGCGCCGACGTCTCCCAACTGACGCGCCCGCTCAAAGACCCGAACCTGCGCCCCGCTCTGGTGCAGCGCGACGGCTGCGGACAGTCCCCCGATGCCGCCACCCACGATCGCCACTCGTAACTTCTTCATCACCAACCCTTTCCAAGGGATCGAAGATGCCCCGGTCCGGATGCGCGTCGGCCGGGCAGGCGGCGGTCTTGGCGTTTTCCTTTATGTAGGCGAAGCGCGCGTACTACGTGCTGAATCCGGGATCGCGATCGGGCGACCCGCACACCATGGCGCTCAGGGTGGGAGTAACAGCCTCCCCGCCCTGAGCGCGCGGTCGTCGTCAGCGGTGGTGGAACAGCAGGGCACCCTCGTCGCCACCGAATGGCTGCTGATTCTGGGCGGCCTGTTGTGAGGCCTCCCCGGGGGTGGCCGTGATTTGGGCATTCCCCGGGCTCTGCACGACGTTCGCGTCAGCCGCGGCGATCGGTGCCAGACCAATGACTGCCGCGGAGGCGGCGAGGACGAGTGGCGCGACGATTCGTAGTTTCATTCTTTCTTCTCCTTTTTTGGGTGACATCGCCTAATGCGATGTCGGCTGAAAATCGGGGCCCGGCGGCGTTGCCGGGTCAGACGGCGCCGCCGGTGTGCATGTCGGCGACTGGCCCGGAAGGCATTCCGGAATCCCATATCGCAGGTCCGTGGGCGACGAGCGGGTCTTGGCCATGTGTGAGCAGCGAATCTGCGTCGAGTTGTACGCACTGGTAGGCCTCGGCGCAGTACGGCGAGGTCTCGCCAGCCGGCGGGGTGACAGCAATGAAATGTGCGCCGACACCGACCGCAGCCGCGGCCACCACGACGGCCGCAGCGGTTCCTACCGCTTGATTCACCCGCCGTTGGATGCGCGTCGAGCGGTCTGTGCTGACCGTGGTCATTGTTTCCTCCGCATGTTGTTTGGCCTTGCGATGTAACTCAAGACTGCTCGCCGCGGGCAGCCTTGTCGTCGGCGCTAGCCACCAAACTGGTTGAGAAGAAAGGGAACTACCGCATGGTGGCTAGCAGGAATACTGGTTGCCGTCCCATGGGCGAGCTCCGTTGACCGTCACCCGGCGAGTCCGCCCTAGTTGACACAGTGACTTGAAAACCGAGAGGCTTCATCACCATCGAAGCGAACGCGTCGATTGCTCCTGGGCAGAACTCGACCTTGGGCGGTATTTGGGCGTGCACACGTTCATAGAGGTCACCAGCCGATCCGCGAGGGCAGAGATCGCTCAGAACAATCAGTGACGCGCGGGACCTCCGCCCGGTGTTTGCAGGTAGCTGGTATACGCGGAGTACCGCTGGCGGGAGACGTTGATGGCCGTCAGCGGTCTCGACCTGGATACACCTGCACGGCAATGCTAGGGAGGTCGTTGCGTTGCTCGCCCGCGCACCAGAAGGAGCATCAGCCATGCGCGCCTTGTCTTTTGATCACTTCGGCGACCCGCGCGTCCTGCGCGTCGCCGACATCGCCGATCCCGTCACGGATAACCGCGATGCCGTCATCGCCGTCAAGGCGGCCTCGGTGAACCCATCGGATGTCAAGAATGTCGCCGGGGCGTTCCCGGAGACGGTGCTGCCCCGCATCCCCGGCCGCGACTTCGCCGGCGTCGTCATCGACGGGCCGCCCGAGTGGATCGGCGTCGAGGTGTGGGGAACCGGTGGCGACGTCGGCTTCACCATGGATGGATCGCACGCCGAGCTAATGGCCGTTTCCGTCGAGGCGCTGGCCCGCAAACCCGAACGGCTCAGCTTCGACGAAGCCGCCACCGTCGGGGTGAACTTCGTCGTCGGTTGGCTGGGTGCGGTCGAGGCCGCACAGGTCGAGAAGGACGAGACCATCGCGGTGTTCGGGGTCTCCGGCGGGGTCGGCGGCGCAGTCGCCCAGATCGCGCACGCCCGCGGTGCCCGCGTGATCGGCATCGACCGGAGGCCGCCCCGCGACGATGCCCCGGCCGCAAGGATTATGGAGGAGTTCATCGCGTCCGATGGCAACCCGCATGAGGTCGCCGCCCAGATCCTGCGAGCGAACGGGGGTCACGGCGCCGAGGTGGTATACGACGCCGTCGGCGGCGTCACCACCGGTGCGGCACTGGCCGCGCTCGCCCCCCGCGGCCGTCTCGTGGTCATCAGCGCGGTCGGGACCCGCGTCGTACCGATCGACCTGGTCGACTTCTACCGGAATGAATCGCGGATGCTTGGCGTCAGCAGCGGTGCGGTGGGCGTCGTGGAATCAGGCAAGTTGCTGGCCGAACTGACTCCCTATTTCGAATCGGGCGCTTTCCGGCCACTGCCGATCAGCCGCAGCTATGGCCTCGACGAGAGCCAAGACGCCTACGCCGCGGTGGCGGCGGGCACTACGGGCCGCATAGTCATCTGCCCCTAGCCCCCACTGCCGCAACATCTTCGGTGGTCATGCACGCAGCAGATCCATCGCGGCGTTCACGCCGCTTGGGTCGATGGGAATCTCGGCGAGCTGGAGCCCCATCTGCACCCCTGCGAGAGTCCCGGCCAGTGTCAGATCGTTGAAATGGCCGAGGTGGCCGATCCGGAACGTGCTTCCCGCGAGCTTGCCAAGGCCAGCGCCGAGCGACATGTCGAAGCGGTCCAAGATGATCTCGCGGACCTTGTCCGCGTTGTATCCATCCGGCACCAGCACGGCCGTCACCGAACTCGAATGCCCACCCTCGTCGAGACACACCACATCCAGTCCCCACCCGCGCACAGCAGCCCTTGTCGCCGATGCGTGACGGGTATGGCGTGCGAACACCTGCGGCAGGCCCTCGTCATAGAGCATCGTCAGCGCCTCCCGCAGCCCGTACAGCAGGTTGGTGTTGGGCGTGTACGGGAAGAACCCGTTCCGATTGGCGGCCAGGATCGGCTGCCAGTCCCAATACGACCTGGGCAGGCCGGCATTCGTCGAGGCGTCGAGCGCCTTCTCGCTGATGGCGTTG
>JAVROG010000305.1:0-17013 GCA_032162865.1 Mycobacterium sp.
TTTGCCGGTTCAGTGCCGCATCGACGACGTCGGCGGCCGCCGCGGACTGCAGCAGACCCGTCAGGTTGGTGCCGAGGTAGTCAAGCACCGCACCGACCAACTGTTCCTTCGTGCCGAAGTGACGAAACACCAAGCCGTGGTTGACCTTTGATCGAGCGGCGATATCGCGGATCGACGTCGCGGCCGGTCCGCGCTCGGCGAACAGGTCGGCCGCGGCCGCCAAGACCGCCGCCGCCACTTTTTCCCGCCCGGTGGGAATCGGGCCGCGCGACACGCCTGCCGACCGTGTAGTCATCCGCCTACGGTAACCGACGTAGTCAACTGACTACTTGCGCTCGCGTAGTCAGTTGACTACGGTGCTAAGTGTAGTCAACTGACTACGGACATTCCTGAAGGACGACAGCAATGACAGATCTGATAGCTGCAACGAAGCTGGGCAGCCGCATCGGCGCCGAGATCAGTGGAGTGCGCCTGGGCGGCGACCTCCCTTACGCGGCGGTCGAAGAGATACGCGCGGCGCTGTTGGCCCACAAAGTGATCTTCTTCCGCGACCAGCACCACCTCGATGACCAGCAACAGCTCGGCTTCGCCGCGCTGCTCGGCACCCCGATCGGCCACCCGGCGGCCGCCGCTCTCGGGCAGGACACCACGGTCATCACGCCGATCAACTCTGAATTCGGCAAGGCGAGCCGCTGGCACACCGACGTCACCTTCGCCGCCAATTACCCGGCCGCCTCGATCCTGCGCGCGGTCACGCTGCCGAGCTACGGCGGCTCGACGTTGTGGGCCAACACCGCAACTGCGTATGCGGAGCTGCCGCAGCCGTTGCAGTGTCTGGTCGACAACCTGTGGGCGCTGCACACCAACCGCTACGACTACATCGCCGCGCAGGAAACCGAATCGACGACCGACTTGCAGCGCGCGTTTCGGCAGGCGTTCGAGAAGCCCGACTTCCGCACCGAACACCCCGTGGTGCGGGTGCACCCGGAAACCGGTGAGCGCACGCTGGTCACCGGCGACTTCGTGCGCAGCTTCGTCGGCTTGGACAGCCAGGAGTCCAGTGCGTTGTTCGAACTGCTCCAACGGCGAATCACGCTGCCCGAGAACACTATTCGATGGAACTGGCAGCCAGGCGACGTGGCTATCTGGGACAACCGGGCAACTCAGCACCGGGCCGTCGACGACTACGACGACCAGTACCGCCTCATGCACCGGGTCACCCTGATGGGCGATGTCCCCGTCGACGTGCAAGGCCAGCGCAGCCGGGTGGTCAGCGGCGCCCCGCTGGCTCTGGCCGGCTGAGACCAGAGGGGTTAAGCCGATTCGATGACGTCAGCGGTGGGCGCGATCTCCTCCATCGGCAACCGCCGCAGCGCGCCGGGCGCGTCGGCCGGTACCACCGGATGCTCCGGCTCGATCGGGTCCAGCCGGCGGTAGGCCTCACCCTGCTTGGGCCGCAGGTCGTCTTGGCCCTTGTTGGGCCACAGCGAGGCGGCCCGCTCGGCCTGGGCGGTGATGGACAGCGACGGGTTGACGCCCAGGTTCGCCGAGATCGCGGCCCCGTCCACGACGTACAGATTCGGGTAGCCGTACGCCCGGTGGTAGGGGTCGATGACGCCGTTCTCGGGGCTGTCGCCGATCGCCGCGCCGCCGAGGAAGTGCGCGGTGAGCGGGATGTTGAACAGCTCGCCCCAGGTGCCGCCGGCCACTCCGTCGATCTTCTCGGCAATCCGGCGGGTCACCTCGTTGCCAACTGGGATCCACGACGGATTGGGCTCGCCATGCCCTTGCTTGCTGGTGTACCAGCGGATGCCGAGTTTGCCGCGCTTGGTGAACGTGGTGATCGAGTTGTCCAGGTTCTGCATGACCAGGGCGATCATGGTGCGCTCGCTCCATTGGCGGGGATTCAACAGCCGCATCATGCTGTTCGGGTCTTCGCGGGCGCTGTGCAGTAGCTGCTTCCAACGCGGCACGTCGCTTCCCTCGGGCCCCGAGCCGTCGGTCATCAGCGTCTGCAGCAGCCCCATCGCGTTGGAACCCTTGCCGTAGCGGACGGGTTCGACGTGGGTGTCCGAAGTCGGGTGAATAGAGGAAGTGATCGCCACCCCGTGGGTGAGGTCCAAATCCTTCGAGACCGTCAGCCGCCCAGCGCCGACGATTGATTCGGAGTTCGTCCGGGTGAGAACGCCAAGGCGCTTGGACAGTTTGGGCAACTTGCCTTTGTCACGCATGTGGAACAGCAGATGCTGGGTACCCCAGGTGCCGGCGGCGAGGATCAAGTGGTTGGCGGTGAAGCTTCGGCGGTTGCGGCGTACCCAACTGCCGGTGCGGACGGTCTGGATCTCCCACACCCCGTCCGAGCGCTGCTCGAACTTTTTCACCGTCGTCATCGGAATGATCTCTGCGCCTGCCGATTCGGCGAGCCCCAGGTAGTTTTTCAGCAGCGTGTTCTTGGCGCCGAAGCGGCAGCCCGTCATGCAGCAGCCACATTCCAGGCAGCCGGTGCGTTCCGGTCCGGCACCGCCGAAGTACGGGTCGGGCACGGTCTTGCCGGGCGTCTTGGTCCCATCCGGACCGAAGAACACCCCCACCGGGGTTGGCACGAAGGTGTCGCCACAACCCATTTCGTCGGCGACCTCTTTGACGATGCGGTCCGCGTCGGTGAAGGTCGGGTTGTACACGACGCCCAGCATCCGTTGCGCCTGCTCGTAATGGGGCATCAGTTCCGAACGCCAGTCGGTGATGTCGCGCCACTGCGGGTCGTTGAAGAACGGGTCGTTCGGTATGTACAGGGTGTTGGCGTAGTTCAGCGAGCCGCCGCCCACCCCAGCGCCGGCCAGGATCATCACGTTCTTCAGGGGATGGATCCGTTGGATGCCGTAGCAACCCAGCTTGGGCGCCCACAGGAACTTGCGCAGATCCCAGGAAGTCTTGGCGAATTCGTCGTCGGCGTAGCGCATTCCGGCCTCCAACACGCCGACCTTGTAGCCCTTTTCCGTGAGTCGGAGCGCGCTGACGCTGCCCCCGAAACCCGAACCGATGATCAGGACGTCGTAATCAGGCTGCTGCATTCGACCAGTATGGGCTCTCACCGACGGGTAACAAACACCTACCCCGCAACCTGCACAGCGAACTCAGCTCGCGACGGTCAGGCCGACCTTCTGGAATTCCTTGAGGTCGCAATACCCGGCCTTGGCCATCGCTCGGCGCAGGCCGCCGACCAGATTCAGGGTGCCGAACGGGTCGTCGGACGGCCCGTTCAGGACGCGCTCCAACGATGGCCGCTCACCGACGGCGATCTGCAGCAACGCCCCGCGCGGCAACGACGGGTGCGCCGCCGCGGTCGGCCAGAACCAGCCGTCGCCAAGCGCCTCGGCGCTCTCGGCCAGTGGAGTGCCCAGCACCACCGCGTCGGCACCACAGGCGATCGCTTTTGCGAGCTCGCCGGAGGTGTGGATGTCGCCGTCGGCCAGCACGTGCACGTAGCGGCCGCCGGTCTCGTCGAGGTATTCGCGCCGCGCGGCGGCGGCATCGGCGATGGCAGTCGCCATCGGCACGCTGATGCCCAGCACCTCGTCGGAGGTGGTCACCCCCCTGGTGGAGCCGTACCCGACGATGACGCCGGCGGCGCCGGTGCGCATCAGGTGCAATGCCGTGCGGTGGTCGAGAACCCCGCCGGCGACCACCGGGATGTCGAGTTCGGAGATGAACGTCTTCAGATTGAGCGGCTCGCCATCGCTGGCCACCCGCTCCGCGGAGATGATCGTGCCCTGGATGACCAGCAGGTCGATGCCGGCAGCTACCAGCACCGGTGTCAGCGCCTGGGCATTCTGCGGGCTGAGCCGCACCGCGGTGGTCACACCGGCCTCGCTGATGCGGGCCACCGCGGCGCCGAGCAGGTCGGGGTCCAGCGGTGCCGCGTGCAGCTCCTGCAGCAGTCGGATCGCCGCCGAGGGTTCGGGGGCGGCCGCTGCAGCTTCTAAGAGCTGGGCGATCTTGGCTTCGACGTTGGCGTGCCGACCGATCAGACCTTCGCCGTTGAGCACACCCAACCCGCCGAGCCGGCCGAGTTCGATCGCGAACTCCGGCGACACCAGGGCATCGGTCGGGTGGGCCAGGACCGGGATCTCGAACCGGTAGGCATCCAGCTGCCACGCGGTGGAGACGTCCTGCGACGACCGGGTTCGGCGCGACGGCACGATGCTGACTTCACTGAGCTCGTACGTGCGGCGGGCGTTGCGCCCCATGCCGATCTCGACCATGTCCGGTTCGATTCAGCGTGCGTAGTAGTTGGGCGCTTCGACGGTCATGGCGACGTCGTGCGGATGGCTTTCCTTGAGGCCCGCCGGCGTGATCCGGACGAACTGCGCCTGCTGCAGCACCTCGATCGATGGCGCGCCGGTGTAGCCCATCGCGGCACGCAGACCGCCGGTCAGCTGGTGGATCACCGAGGCCAGTGGACCGCGGAACGGCACCCGGCCCTCGATGCCCTCGGGCACCAGCTTGTCTTCGGAGAGCGCGTCGTCGGCGAAATAGCGGTCCTTGGAGTAGGACCTGCCCGTGGCACCAGAAGGGCCCCGGCCCTGCATGGCGCCGAGCGATCCCATGCCGCGGTAGCTCTTGTACTGCTTGCCGTTGACGAAGATCAGGTCACCGGGTGCCTCTGCGGTGCCGGCCAGCAGCGAGCCGAGCATGGCAGTGGAGGCGCCCGCGGCCAATGCCTTGGCGATGTCGCCGGAATACTGCAGGCCACCGTCGGCAATCACCGGCACCCCTTTCGACCGGCACACCGCGACGGCCTCCAGGATCGCCGTGATCTGAGGTGCCCCGACGCCGGCCACCACCCGGGTGGTGCAGATTGAACCCGGCCCCACCCCGACCTTCACCGCGTCGGCGCCGGCGTCGACCAGTGCCGCGGCCGCCGAGCGGGTGGCGACGTTGCCGCCGACCACATCGACCCGGTCGCCGACCTCGAGTTTGAGCTTGTTGACCATGTCCAGGACCAGGCGGTTGTGCGCGTGCGCGGTATCGACCACCAGCACATCGACCCCGGCGTCCACCAGCATCATTGCCCGCACCCACGCGTCGCCGCCCACTCCGACCGCCGCGCCCACCAACAGCCGGCCGTCGCTGTCCTTGGTGGCCAGCGGATGTTGCTCGGTTTTGACGAAGTCCTTGACGGTGATCAGTCCGGTCAGCCGGCCGTGACCGTCCACGATGGGCAGCTTCTCGATCTTGTTGCGGCGCAGCAGGCCCAGGGCCGCCGATGCAGTGACGCCCTCCTGGGCGGTGATCAGGGGGGATTTGGTCATCACCTCGGCGACCTGCCTGGACTGGTCGACCTCGAACCGCATATCCCGGTTGGTGATGATGCCGACCAGCGCTCCGTCGTCGTCGACAACCGGCAGGCCGGAGATCCGGAAGCGCGCGCACAGCGCGTCGACCTGGGCCAACGTGTTGTCCGGGCGGCAGGTGACCGGGTCGGTGACCATGCCGGCCTCAGACCGCTTCACCATCTCCACCTGGCCGGCCTGCTCGGCGACGGGCAGGTTGCGGTGCAGTACGCCCATGCCGCCCGACCGTGCCATCGCGATCGCCATCCGGGACTCGGTGACGGTGTCCATCGCCGAGCTGACCAGCGGCACCTTCAGCCTGATTCGCCTCGTGAGCTGACTGGAGGTATCCGCGGTGGCAGGCACCACGTCGGAGGCAGCGGGCAGCAGGAGGACGTCGTCGAAGGTCAGGCCCAGCATCGCGATCTTGTGCGGGTCGTCGCCACCGGTTGGCACCGGGTCGCCGGCCAGGTCCGTGAGGGGAGCGTCGCGCACGTAGGGGCTGCCGACCAGGTCGGAGCTGTCTTCGAGGTGGGACATGCCACGGGACATCGGTGAGCCCTCCAGATGCATGCTCGGGTCAGAGAGTTCATCCTATCGGCTCCCGGAGACCTCCCGGCTCGCAGCTTCTGCGTGGCGCGCACCCGAAACGAGCGCGTAACGGCGCGCCTGGGCAATTTCTGGCGTTATCGCTGCCCGCCTGCGTAGGCTATGGGAGTGCGTGACCACCTCCCGCCGGGCTTGCCGCCTGATCCCTTCGCCGACGACCCATGCGATCCGTCGGCGGCGCTGGAGGCTGTCGAGCCGGGCCAGCCCCTCGATCAGCAAGAGCGGCTGGCTGTCGAGGCCGACCTGGCCGATCTGGCGGTCTACGAAGCGCTTTTGGCGCACAAGGGAATCCGCGGACTGGTGGTGTGCTGCGACGAGTGCCAGCAGGACCACTACCACGACTGGGACATGCTGCGAGCCAATCTGCTGCAGCTGCTGATCGACGGCACCGTCCGTCCGCACGAGCCGGCCTACGATCCCGAACCGGACGCCTACGTGACGTGGGATTACTGCCGCGGGTACGCCGACGCCTCGCTCAATGAGGCGACGTCAGATGCGGACGGATTCCGCCGCCACCTCTGAGCCGGTTTCGCTCAGGGCGCACCGTTTGTCGGACCCGAAGTTCTTGGCCTGGCCGGTGCCGTTGTCCCGTCCCACAACTGGCCCGACGGTGTGGGTAGCGCTGACGGAGTCGGTCGTGCCGGTGCGGTCGGCCCCGCCGCTGGTGAATTCGGCGGCGCGCTAGGCGTCACCGACGTGCCCAGCTTGGGCTTTCCCTTCGACGTGGGTGTCGGGGCGGGCGTCTGGGTAGGGGTCGGTGTCGGGGCCACGGTGGTAGTCCGAGTGGGCGTGGTCGACTGGGGTGGCGTGGTCGACGGCAGCGTCGACGGTGGCGTGGTTGAAGCCCTGGGCCTGGTCTTCGTGGTTGGAGACGGCAACGGACTCGGTGTGGTGGTGGCCGCCATCGGCGGCTTTGTGGTGGGTATCGGCTTAGCTGACACGGACGCGGTCGCCGGTAGGGTCACTTCCGGCGCGGGCGCCAGCGGCGGCGTCAACGAGTTCCCGGGGAGGCCACCCGGGGCGCCCGGGACGATGAGTTCCGGGTTGGGCGGGGAAGCCGGACGCGGTTTCGCGTTGGGATCGCGCTTGTCCACCTTGGTGTTGAGCTGGGTCACCTCGTCTAACAGGCCCTGGCGACGACTCCCGTCGTTGACACCCTGCAGGGTGCTGCTGACCTCGGCTAACTGGGTGTGGGCCTGGTCCCACTGGCCCTGGGCGATCAATTGCTCGGCCTTGGCCAGATCGGCTTTCGCCGACAACATGATCTGGTCGTCGCTGACCCGCGGCTCGTTGAACATCATCGCGTGCAGGCCGTACAAGAGATCGCCCGGACGGGCGTCGGCCAGCACGGCGCCGAAGCCGCTGAGCATCAGCAGGGTCGCGGCCAGCGAACCGACCGTCGCCACACCGCGACGGCCCCGGCCCCGGTCCAGCATGCCGTCCCGCAGCGCCTCCTCAGCCTCGTCCTGCGAGACCAGCGCAGTCGCCGGCGGCCATCTCAGATCGTCGCGCCACTCGCCCAGCAGCAGGGCCAGCGCCTGGTCTTCAAAGTCGTCGGGGCTGCCAAGATCGGTCTCAGAGCGTGCGGCCAGCGCATCGAGGAGCAAGTCGGTGTGAGCGACCTCGTCGAGTGCCGGCTGGTCACCGCGGACGTTACCGAAATCAGAATTACGCATAGTCACCTGCCGCGACGATCTCGTCCTTCAACCGTTGAAGTGCGCGATGTTGAGCCACCCGAACCGCTCCCGTGGTGCTGCCGACGGCCTTGGCGGTCTCCTCGGCGCTCAGGCCAACCACCACCCGCAGGATGAGGATCTCGCGCTGCCTGGACGGCAAGATCTCGAGCAGTTCATTCATCCGGGTGACCGAATCGGCTTCGATCGCCCGCTGCTCTGGGCCGGCGTCCGGTGACCGGCGCTCCGGCACGTCTTCGGCGGGATAGGCCAAGTCGCGGCCGGCGGCGCGATGGGCGTCCGCGACCTTGTGCGCTGCGATGCCGTACAGGAAGGCCAGGAACGGGCGACCTCGGTCCCGGTAGCGCGGCAGCGCCGTTATGGTGGCCAAGCACACCTCCTGAGCCACGTCGTCTGCCGACAACCCGCCCCGGTCGACGGTGCCGACTCGCGCTCGGCAATATCGGACGACGATCGGACGGATAGTCTCCAGCACCTCCCGAAGTGCATTCCGGTCCCCTGCCGCGGCCTCCACAACCACAGCGTCGAGACGTTCCGCTTGCATTGTCATCGACGCGGGTTTCTCCAAGTCACAAACGGGACACATCCCGGGCTAACTCGCTGGTCGATATTTACGCCCGGACAGGATTTCAAGCGGTACGCCAGGTTCCCCCAGCGCGTTGCACTTCACCTGCACAAATATCCCGAACTTCAGTGACTTCGCGCATCCCTTGTGCATCAACCGTGACGTTTCCGGTATCGATCAGCAAGCAAGCCAACGCCCAGCGCAGCGGCGTCAGGCCGAGCGGTCCGCTGCGGTCGAGCGCGCGCTGCGCGACGGCGCGGGCCCGTTCGACGGCCCCGGCGCTGCACAGGGCGGCGGCCAGTACGACGTCGCTCTTGATCCGGTGACGTAGGAGGGCTCCGGTGCCGGAATGCGTCGTGTTCGCCAGCCCGACCGCCTCCTCGGCGCGGGTTACTGCAGTCGCACCGTCGCCGGAGGCCATCGCCAACTCCGCACCCACCCACCGCCGGCGGACCGCCAGCCGGTCCGCGGTCAGTGCCGTCAGCAGGCCTGATTGCGAGGCATCCGCCAGCGCGGCGTCCGCGCGCGTCAACAGAGTCGCCGCCGCAGCGAAGCGGCCGACGCCCAACGCGTCGGCCGCCAGCCCCACCAGTGCGTCGGCCCGGGCCTCGGGATCCTCTCCGGCCAACGCCAAAGCCCGGCCATCCCAGCCGCGCGCCAGTGTGTGCCAACCAAGCTGCCGCAGGAACGATCCATGCGTGCTGTGCGCCAGCGAGGCCAACGGGCCGGCGGCCACCTGAGAACGCAGCAAGGCCAGGTCGGCGTAGGCACTGCCGTACCTGCCCTGCCCGCCGGCGGCGACGGCACGCTGCCACTGCTGGTGCGGGGTGGTCGCCGTCGGCAGCGGCCAGGTACCGGGTCGGCTCCCGAAAGCAGCCTCTCCTAGCTCCTCAACCGGCCCCCGACCCGCGGAACTGGAACGAGTTTCAATCACCGTGATAGCTGCGCCTCAGTCGGTTAAAAGTCTGTGCGTTCTGTGTTACCGGAATATTACTCACAACAACCCTTGCGCCAATTACAGGTTGCTTACGATACCGCGCTGAACTGCGCTTTTATGATTACGATCCGATCCGGTTAGCACACCTAGCCTTCGTCAAAAGCGCCACAGATGAACGCAGAGTTAATTCTGCTATAACCCCCCCGTAGTTTGTCACAACGGGCGCCTATTGACGGAAATTCATTAGCACCCCTAGCGTCTACCTTGTTCGGTGTAGTCATCGGTGACGCCACTGCCATTTCAGTTGCACAACTCGCCTCGTTCGCGAGCGTGCCCGCCTCAGGTGTGCCGTGCAGAGAGGGAATCAGCAATGCCACAGCCGGAACAGCTACCTGGACCCAACGCCGACATCTGGAATTGGCAGTTACAAGGATTGTGCCGCGGTGTCGACTCATCGATGTTCTTCCATCCCGACGGTGAGCGGGGCCGCGCACGCATGCAACGCGAACAACGCGCCAAAGAGATGTGCCGCCGCTGCCCGGTAATCGACGAGTGCCGCACGCACGCCCTGGACGTCGGCGAGCCCTACGGAGTTTGGGGTGGCCTGTCGGAGGCCGAACGCGACATGCTGCTTAAGGGCTCCATCGGCCGCGGTCGCGGTATCCGCCGCTCGGCCTAATCGCTGTAGACGACGCAGGCCCGGGGTGCTTTCGCCCCCGGGCCTGCGTTTGCTTTGTGGTCGTTCCTGTTGGCGCGAGCCTGACCGATAGCGGCAGTCAACGATTCGGGTTCACCACGATCTGCTGCGTGTTGTAGATCTCTGGGGCTCGCGGACGACCCTCGGCATCCACCGGCGTGTGCCACTGGCTGCCGAATAGGTGCAGGTTGTCCAGTGTGGACCCGGGCAGGATGAACCCACCGTCGTTCTGCGGGATGAAATTGGCTGCGCCCGGATCGCTTTGCTGCATGACCACAGTCGACGTGCCGTGGCTGAAGATCTCCGTGGGGCTGCGGCTACCGACCTGTACCCGCACAGCGCCGAACCCGTCGGAGGCGTCAAAGCCGGCCAGCACAGGTCTTCCGTCGACTTCGCGGAAGCTGAGCTCACCGTAGTTACCCCGGCTGACGGGTGCGGTGGCCAGCTCTCCGGGATTGCCCCAGCCGGTAGGAGTCCAGGGTTGCCAGGCACCGCGATCGGCCACCTGATCGGCCGGGACCCGGTACATCGTGACCGGTCTGGTCCGGTCGAACGAATCCGCGGCGATGTAGACGATCCCGTCGCCGGATTGGTAGCCACTGAGCTGTGTGGGCTGACTACTCGGGTGGGTGCCGGGCCGGGCCGGGTCCGCCGGGTTGGGCATGGGTGTCCAGGCCCGCCACGAATCGTCGACGGGTTTCCAGCCTGCGGCCGGGTCGTTGATGACTTTCACCAGCCAGGAACCGCCGTCGGGGTTCAGGTTCGTGGTGCCGGTGACCATCATGTATGTCGAACCGTCGCGCAGCTCAATGCTGCCCGCCGGCAGCGTGTTTCGTCCGTGGGCTTGCGGAGGTGGGGGGAACAACACGGTCCGGCTCCCGTGGGGTCCGGTCAGCGGCGGACCAAATCTGCAGTGGCCCTTCACGTCGAAGGTCACCGGCACCGCCACCGACGGGTAATGGGGTCCCGCGCCGACGTGATGGCCGCGAAACGAGTCACCGAACACGGCGACATATCGCCCATTCGGTAGCTTGACGATCTCGCCGAGGTCCGCGGCGCCGATTCCGCGGATGCCGTGGCGCGCTCCGGTCCCGGCAACCGAACCGAGGTTGCGCGCCTGCCCCCGCGCCAACAGCGGAACCGTTCCAGGCAACGGGGGGCGCTTCATAGAGCCGAATCTAGTGCTGTCACCGACGCAGGACGTGGTCCTCGACGTTGACGCCCCGAGTCATGTTCCAGTAGTCGACAAGTCGCCACGGACACAGGATGTACACGTTGCCGTCGGCCGACTTGTACCAGGAGTGCTCGATCGACCGGTGGCCCCACATCAGGGTCGACACCTCCTGTTGGAGGTCCCTGCGGTACCGGCCGTGTGCCGCCGGTGTCGGTTCAATGCTGCGCACGTCGTCATCGTCGATGAGGCGCCGCAGCGCATCGCCGATGTAGCGCATCTCCAGCTCCGACATGGTGATGACGCTGCCCGCGTGCGCCAGTCCCGTGCCGGGGCCCGCCATGATGAAGAAGTTGGGGAATCCAGGAACGGATATCCCGTTGTACGCCGCGGGTTTTCCGCCCCAGGTCTCGGCGATCGACACTCCGTCGCGACCGATGATCTCCATCGGCAACAGCACCTCGCTGGCCCGGAATCCGGTCGCGAGCACAATGACGTCGACGTCGTATCGGCGACTCGCGGTGAGCACGCCATCGCTGTCGATGCTGATGATCTTGTCGTTGACGAGATCGACGTGGGGTTGGGTTAGGCACCGCAGCCAGCTGCCGTTGTCCTGCAACATGCGTTTGGCCATGGGCGGGTAGTCGGGGGTAACCTTCGCGGCGAGTTCCGGGTCGTGGCCGACCTGCTGGTCGATCCAGTTGGCGAAGTATTCGCGTCGCGCGGCACTGGCCGCGTTGGCCGTGCGCGGAAAGTCGGGCCAATCGGTATCTGCCGGTACAAGTTCGAGCATCTTGTCGTTCGACTGCCACATGAGCATGAACCGATAGAACCGCGAGTAGCCGGGCAGATGCCGCATCGCCCACCGCTCCCCCGTTGTCACCTCCGCGTGATAGGGCGGGTTGGGCGCCATCCATTGCGGCGTGCGCTGAAAGACCGTCAGCTGTGCGACGTCCTTGACGATGGCGGGCCCGATCTGGAAACCACTCGCCCCCGCGCCAAGCAGCGCAACCCGCTTTCCCGTCAGGTCCAGCGAGTGGTCCCATCGCGCCGAGTGAAACAGCGGACCGTCGAACTCATCCATGCCGGGGATGTCCGGGATCAGGGGACGATTGAGGATTCCTACTCCGCAAATGAGCGCGTTGGCGGTGCGGACCTCCTGCGCGCCGTCCGGCCTTCGCGCGGTGATGGTCCACGTCGCTGACGTCTCCTCCCACACCGCTCGCACGACTTCGCGTTCGAAGGTGACGTGGGGTTCGATGCCGTGTTCGGTCAGCAGCGTGCGGAAGTAGTCGTAGAGCTGTGGTTGGCGAGCGTAATAGTCGCTGAAGTAGTCATTGCGCTCGAAGGAATACGAGTAGTAGTGGCTGGCGACGTCGACTCGGCAGCCGGGGTAGGAGTTTTCCAGCCAGGTGCCACCGACATCGCTGTTCTTGTCGAGGATCTCGAACGGTATCCCCGCCTCCTTCATTCGGATGCCGGCGAGCAACCCCGCTTCGCCGCAACCGATTACGAGCACCGAGAAATCTGTGACCGCCGATTCCTTGCGCGCGATCGCCCTCGGGTTCAGCGCACAGAGGTCCATCTCCTCCAGGTACAACGGTGCGTATTCATCGCCGACTGACTCGCAGGCGATCCAGTCGAGGATCTCTCGGACCACGTCCTCGCCCGGGGTTTTCGGGTGGGGGCAGCCGGCGTCTCGCCATGCGCAGATCGCACTGAGCGCTTGGTGACGTAATTGCGCCTTCTCCGCTTCGGACAGGTCCCCCTGAAATTCGTTCTGCAGAAAGTTGCGTGGCCGGATCGGCCCGCGTACATGAGAGATGTCGCCCGAGAGCAGCGTGACCGAAGCGATGAGCGCCGGCACCGACACCGTCGCGAGCATGTCGGCGATCTCGGCGTCGTCTTGGGTGACGACGTCGGTGGCGAGGTGCCGCGCGCTCCCAATTTTTGGCATTCACTAGTGTTGCGAATGGCACTGATGAGTGTCAACATTGCCTCTGGTCCGCTAAGCTCACGGAATGACCGGCCCCGAGACGACGCTGATCGAGGTCAAGCGCCGAGCAGTCGTCGACCACGTCCTGGCGGCGACCCGCAAGCTCGTGCTCGCTTCCGGCCTTGACGTGACGATGGATCAGATCGCCGAAGCCGCCGGATTGAGTCGGCGAACCTTGTTCCGCCACTTCAACGCTCGTGAGGCGCTCCTGGCGGCGGCGTTCGAAGCCGGCATCCTGGAATATCGCGAACAACTCCCGCACTTCGCACACTTTGATGGCGATTTCGACTCGTGGCTACGAGCGACCTGCAACGCCGCACACCGGGGCAACTCCACGATCGGACCCGGGTTCTTCGAACTCGCCTCACGGAGCGATCTGCCCCCCGACCTCGCGGTGATCGAAGAACGTCGACGCCGCGAGTTTTCCGAAGCCATGAAGGAGATCGCCGACACACTGTGGTCGTCCTCCGGCGGGGTGGGCAGAACTCCTCGTGACCTGAGGGACTCGGTGTCCGCCCACCTCAGCCCGTTCTTCACCGCCGCCATGGCCATCGACGCTGCACATAACTGGCAAGCGGCCGCCGACAGTGCGTACGCCGCAATCTTGGCCGCGGTTACTACGCGTCGACCAACGGTCTGAGCACCTCACCCACCTTCGTGATGACGCCGGGTGTGTACCCATGTGTCGGAAGGTTGACGATCACGCCGTCGATGCCTACGTCGAGCACTCGGCGTTTGATCTCGTCGGCTATTTGATCGGGCGTGCCGGTGACCGCGCGGCCACCGCGCGCTTCGCCGATGTCCGCGGGAGCGTCGTACCCGTCCACCACGAGCGTCAGCAACGCGCTGGTTTCCAAAGTTGCCGGGTCGCGGTCGATTTCGGCGCAGCGCTGCTGCAGCACGCCCAGCTTTGCCGGCAGGTCGGAGATGTCGGCGATGATGTTGAGGTGGTCGGCGTAGCGGGCGGCCAGTCGGAATGTCTTCTTCTCGCCGCTGCCGCCGAGCAGGATCGGGATATGGTCCCGATAGCGAGGCTCGTTGACCGCGCTCTCGGTGTGGTACCACTTGCCGGAGTGGCTGGGACGCTGGCCGTGCAGCATCGGGACGATGATCTGCAGCGCCTCCTCGAGCTTCTCGAACCGCTCGGTGAAGGTGTCGAAGTCGAAGCCCAGCTGCTGGTGCTCCAACTCGAACCATCCCGCCCCGAGGCCGAGGATCGCGCGGCCCGCGCTCACCACGTCCAACGTCGTGATCACCTTCGCGAGCAAGGTCGGGTTGCGATAGGTGTTGCCGGTCACCAAGGTCGACAGTTGCACCCGCTCGACAGCGCTGGCTAGGGCGCCGAGCGCGGTGTAGGCCTCCAGCATGGGTTCGTCGGGTTCACCCAGTCCCGGTAGCTGATAGAAGTGGTCCATCAACAGGACGGTGTCGAACCCGGCTGCCTCGGCTTCCAGAGCCTGGGCCTTGACGGCGGGAAAGAGTTCGTCGACGGGCGTGCCGTAGCTGAAATTGGGGATCTGTAATCCGAGTCGAATAGTCACGCTCTGGTGCAACGCCGACGAGCACGGAATGCATTCCGCGGCGCGCGGGTCGCTACAGATAAGTACGCAGGTGTGCCTGCGTGCCGGAATGAAAACCTTTTAAGGACAACGATTTCGGCCCGAATGCGTCGGCTCCGTGATACATCCCTGCGACGGTGACGAGCGTGCACGCGACCCCACAGGCGCTCAGCCTCTTGGCGAGTCGCCGCACGCCGCAGCACGGGGCCTGCGGTCACGGCACATAGCGGCTCCACTCGTGCGGTACCACCGGATAGAATGGAGCGGCTAAGAGCGGTTCGATTCCCGCAGCGCTCCAACGCTTCTCGAGCACAGGTCGGAGCCGGGCAGCGGTGGCCACTGCGTCCTCGTCGAGGAAGCAGTAGGTGAGTTGCTGTCCGGCAGGTGCGCTCGCCAGTTGCGGACTCACACCGAGGGCGGCCATGGACCAGACTCCAGCGACTCCCTCGACCTTCACCAGCTCCGCGGTTGGCGCGCCGTGGCTTTCCAGCAGCAGGTAGACGCCGCGCGACGGCCACCACGGCAGCACGTCGGCACCGACTTTGACGCGCGCCGCGGCCACCCTGCTCTGCACCCCGTACACACCACGTTCGACATGCGGCAGGAGTGGAAGTTTGCGCCCGGCACCGCCCAGCGCCGCGGACAGACTGAGAAACCCGTCCAGGCCCGCGATATCGCTGAAGAAGTACGTCATCACGTGATCCACGGCGTCGAAGCGTTCGTGCCGCACCGCCCTGTTGGCACGGCAGTCCGGCGTCGACACCAGTCGCAATGACGCCCGGACGGCACTGAGACGGTGCTGCTCAGGCCGATGATCGAGGGTGTGCCACCGCAGGTACTCTGCGTCGGTGCCGTCGGGGTGCCGCGTCGCCATCGAGACGAACGTCGTAGTGATCGCGCCGTCGCCGGCCGCTAAGACGTCCGCTACTTCGTCGGATGGTGTGCCCGGCAACAGCATCAGCGTGGAACCTCTCGCGTGGTCGAGTCCATTGCAGCGAGTTCAAGTTCGGGGTGGCGGGCCTGGATCATCCGTCGGAACCCGTCGCGCCAGCTGACCTTGGTCCGTCCGAGCACCTGGTGCATGTAGGTGACGTCCGGCCACAGCGGGGTGTGCGCTCGTGACGTGTATTCGAATGATGGCTCGACGCCGACCAACTGGCCCATGTATGTGCAGTAGTCCTCGACGCTCACCGTTTCACTGCCCGCCCAGTTCACGATGATCGGCGGCGACGCGGCGACCTGCATGGCGCGAATCCCGAGTGCAACGTAGTCATCCTCGTAAATCGGGTTGTAGTTGTTCGGCGCGTCCGGGTGAAGCCGAATTGGCTTGCCCGCCAGCATCATGTCGAGACGGTCGGCCGGCGCACCGCCCTGCGGGCCGTACGTGGAGCAGATCCGGATGATGGTGAGGGGAATGCCGAAGCGCTCGGAGATCCAGCCGCACACCGACTCGGCGGCAATCTTGGAAAAGCTGTAGTTTGCCCGCAGCGGTACGCCGGGCCCGTCCGCCTCGGTCAGGGGCCGGCGGCCCGGGTACCCGTACACCGACCCGGTCGAGCACAGCACGAATCCCTTTGCTCCGCGGCAGTAATAGAGCAGTTCGCCGGAGTTGTGCGCGTTCGTCCTGAAACAGCGCTGCCAGTCGTCCGTGCCGGGATCGACCGCGGCGTGAAATACATAGGTGAAATCTTCTGGGAGAGTTGAGAAGTCACCCGTGGACAGGTCCAGTGGGACAGGTGTTATGCCTGCGGCGACCAGGTTGTCACTGTCCCGGGGATCGCGCAGGCGCGCCACGCCCCAGACCTCGTTGGCTGCGGCCAGCGTCCTCGCGATCGGCAAGGCGATTTTGCCCGTGACGCCGGTGACGAGGATCTTTTCTCCGTCGAGCAAATCAACCTCCTCGGTGGATCGGTCTTCGTACCATCTCCGGTCAGCCGGAGGATTGTCAACCACTTGAGACTCCCACCCGCCCAGTATGAAGTACTTGATATACTCGGCGGATCCTCGTTGATCCACGCAGCGGAGAAGGGGCGCCGTGCAGCTGACTTTTGATCCAGCCGTGGAGGCATTCCGTTCGGAGTTCGTCACATTCCTCGATGAACACCTGCCGACCGAGGCGGAAACGACCGAGCGGTCCCGATCCACATCACACATACCGGAATGGGCGCGACGCTGGCAGCGGTTGCAATTCGACCACGGCTGGCTCTTGCCGGGAAATCCGCCGGAATTCGGGGGCCGCAACGCCACGCTTCTTCAGCAGTTCGTACACCGCGAGGAACTATCCCGCAGGCGGATCACGCAGTCCTTCAACCCCCAGGGCGTGGGGATCATCGCGGCATCGCTACTGACGTTTGGCACTCCCGAACAGAAACAACGGTGGGCGGTGCCAATCTTGCGCGGGGAAATGACTGCGTCGCTGGGGATGAGCGAACCGGGAGCGGGGTCTGATCTG
>JAVROG010000306.1:0-14717 GCA_032162865.1 Mycobacterium sp.
TGCACTACGAAACTGACATCGCGCAGGGCGGTCTTCGCCCAGGGGGTGCCGCTGGCGTATTCGTGGCCCACAGCTGCCAGTTCGAGCACCGGCGGATTAGATTGCTGGTCCACCGTCGGCGCCGGCGCCGGCGCGGGCGCGGTCTCGACCGTAGCGGCGTTATCCAGCGAGTCGCTGAGGTTGATCGTCCGCTCGGCGGAATCGGCTTCGTTGGTGTAATGGGTGATATGCACCACGGCTGTTCGGTAACGGTCGGTCAAACCCGACAGCACCCCCAGCACCGCCTCTCGGCCCTGCGGGTCGACCATACTGGTGACCTCGTCGGCGATGAGCAAAGCTGGCTCCCGCGCCAGCGCCGCGGCCACGGCCAGGCGCTGCAATTCCCCACCGGACAGATCGCCGGTGTCACGCTGGGCGAGGCCGGCAAGCCCGACATCACTGAGTAACCGGTCGACGTCGGTGGTTCTACCCGGCGGCAGTCCCCAGACCACGTCGTCGGCGACCCGCATGCCTAGCACCTGGCTTTCCGGGTGCTGCATGATGACCGCGGTGCCGCCTGGCTGACCAAGACCCACCGCGCCTGGGCGTGTCACAGTGCCCGATGTCGGGTCGCGGCCAGCCAAGATCAGCATCAGCGTCGTCTTCCCCGAGCCGTTGGCACCGGTGACCGCGACATGTTCGCCTGGCCGAACGTCCAAGCTGACCGCACACAGCGCGTCGTGGACGGCGCCGGGGTAGCGCAGGCGCACCTGGTCTAGCCGCACCGGAACCGGCTGGATCGGCCCACTGGTGATCGCCCCGTCCAGTTTGTGCACATCGGGAACCCCCCCAAGCCGCCGCAGCACCCGCGACAGCGCCCACCAACCGACCAACGAAGCAACCATGATCCCGATGACGGCGAATCCAAGCACCAGCCACTGCCAGTAATTCAACGCTTCGGCGCAAAACCGCTTGAGCTCCTGGGCGGCCGCCTGCAGATGCGCCACCCGCGCCATGACCGCCGCCACTCCTTCCACGGTGGTAGTGATCATGTGAAACACCAGCTGCCGAAGCCCCGACAGTACGGTCAACGCGACGACCACCGCGCCACCCATGACCACGCCGGCGCCGCACGACACCGCGGTCACGGTCGGCGCGCCGCGGCGACGGCGTGTCACGATCCCAGCCAGCCCACCAACATAGGCGCAGAGCGCCACCGTCAATAAGCCGCTCAAACCGACCACCAGGAACCCGATCACACCAGCGGCGACCGTCGCGGCAATAAGAACGCGGATCCGATAGCGACAGGCCAGTAGCCCCATCGGCACAGCCCCCAGCAGCCCCAGCGCCCCTGCGTGCGGGAAGGCGACCGCAACTATCGCGACCGCCGCACACAGGGCGCCCATCACTGCTGCCTGCGCTAGTTCGCTGGGCAATAGCGATCGAGTTTGGCGGATTTCCCGCATCGGCAGCGTCTGACAGTCATTCGCAGTAACCGATGACGCGCCCAAACCATCGTCTTGCGTCATCCAATCGAGCCCACCACCGGTGTGCCGGTGGGCGAAGGAGCCTGTCCTGAACATAAGCGGCAGCATATAAACAGGTTGCTGAGAAGCCGTTGAGGAAGTCGCCGCTGTCGATGTCGCACGCGCTACGCCGTATCCGGGCCGCCGGTGTCACCATTGCCGCGCAATCAGCGCGTGTCGTATTCGACGGGCGGTCAGAATACGGCGGTCAGCTGATTTTCAGGAGCAAGGGCAGCGTTGCGTCTGTCGGGAACGGCTACGGCGAGACGTCGGGATTTCCGTCGATCCTCGCAGAGCCGTCAGGGCGTGGTTCAGGCGTCACTAGTTGGCGAGCCAGCCGTTCGGTAAACTCGGCGACCGCAGCGGGACTGTCCAGCCCGAACAGTGCGGCGGTGGCGCGATCACCGTCGTCGCTGTGCCGCACCACAATCGGGACGCCGTCATGGCGCACGGCGTCGAAGGCGTCCTCGTCGGTGATGTCATCGCCGAGATAGATCGGCACCAGCGGGCCTGATCCTGAGTCAAGCAGATGATCGATCACCCAGCGCAGTGTCTTGCCCTTGTCCCAGTCGAGATCCGGACGCAGCTCGATGACTTCACGGCCGGTCGTCACCCGCAGCGCATCATGTTGTCCGGCGGAACGCACCGCCGCAGACACCTCGCCGACCCGCTCCCGCGCCGCGTTGCGATAGTGCACGGCTACACCGAACCGCTTGTGCTCCACCACAACTCCGGGAATCGACCCTATCTGTTCACGCAGCTGTGTTGCGGCCCGCTCCAGCACCGGTATCGCCGCCGCCGCTTCGTCGTTCTGGTGGTGGGTGCCGTCGGGAGCGGTTAGCTCGAATCCGTGGCTGCCGGCGTACCAGATGCCGGGCAGTCCTACGCGCTCGCGCACGTCGGCGAGATCGCGGCCGCTGAGCACCGCGACCGGGCAACGGGCCGCCAGTTCCTGAAGTGCTTCCGACGCACCGGCGGCGGGCCGGGCCTCGTCGGGATCGTTCACGATGTCCGACAACGTGCCGTCGAAGTCGAAGAACACCGCGGGCTGCCGGGCGGAGTAGTCATTGGCGAGGCCGATGGCTCCCAACGCATCCGGGAGCTCGGACATGCGCCGGTCACCGGTGCGCACGCTGACTTCATCGAGGTCGGCGACCACGGCGTCGGCGCCCTGCAGTGCCGCACGGCTACGGGCGACTCCGATTACCAGGGCGAACCCGGCGTCTCGCGCGGCCGTCACCACGGCTGGGTCAGATGCGACGACGCCGCACCGGCCCGGCCGCACCGAGAGTTGTTCGGTTGCCTCCAGCAGGGATTTACCGTCCGCTGAGAAGGTGCCCGTACCGACGCTGACGTCGTGCAGCTTGACCGTCAGAGCCTGGGTGGACGGCAGCGCCGCGTCGAACAGCACCGCGTCGTGGCGGCGCGGATCGATGGTGACCGACCCCGACTTTGGCATGGACCCACCTTCTCACGTGGGCCGGTTCCGGTCGCAGCGTCAGGGACGCACGCGCCCGGGCACTGCCGACGGGTGCCACCGTGTCGCGCTGTTGGGTAGAGCGCGCGACCGACGCTTGGGGCCGCGGTCGAACAACAGGACCGAGTCTGCGCTGAGCGCCAGCAGGCGGGTCATTCCCAGTTCGATGCCTGCGGCAAGCTGCTCCAACTGGGGCGCCGCGTGGTAGTCGGCGGTGATACCGAAGACCAACTCGTCGCCGTAGCTCAGTACCGCGACCCCGGTGCTCAGCTCTAGGGCGGTCGGCGGGATGGGCAGCAGTTGCTCCATCCGTTGGCCCATCAGCCGCAACCGTTGCCGCGGCCCCGGGGCATTGGTGGCCAGCGTCACGATGTCTTGTCGAGGCAGCCGAGTAAGTATTTGAAACGCCTTGGCCCACAGTGCAAACGGTGAATACCCGGTGAACCGCTGGTCGGCTTGGCCGGTTCCCTTCGACCGGTTGTGCACGGCCCGCAATTGCTGGATCGGGTCGTCCTGTTCGACGGGGAGGTATCGAAACACCGGTCCAAGGGTGCGCAATGAGTCCCCGCGCGGCTGTTCGCCGCGGCTCACCAGAATCGCGCGGAAGCCCTCGGTGATCGCCGCGAGTGCGACATCGTTGGCGGTGACACCGAACTTGCGCGACACCCTTTCGACGGCGGCGCGCGGAATCCGCACCGTGCGGTAGCGCCGCCTTGTGGTCAGCGGGCCGACCGCAGGCCACATCACGGTGGCAGTGGTCTCGGCGGCGTTGCCGACGACGCGCGCCGCAGCTTTTAACATGCTCGCCGGAACTTGCCACAGGGTGTCGGCCCAGGTCGGCACGTCGGTGTTTAACGGTGAAATCTGGTTATCTGCAACGTGACTGGTGAATGCGTCGCCTTCGGCATCGTCGCAGAGCCTGGTGAGGAGGTGGGCTGCGGAGTTGTCGTCGGCCATGCTGTGGTGGACCTTGATCAGGATCGCCCACTGGTTGTCCTTGAGGCCCTCGATGATCCAGCACTCCCACGGCGGGCGAGTGAGGTCGAGAGGGCGTTCCAAGGCGCAGGCGATGGCACCGAAGAGTTCGGTCTCGTCGCCAGGAAGGGGGAGGGCCACTCGTTGCACGTGCTGGGTGACATCCGAATCTGCACTGCAACCGGATTGACCGCTGAGCTGAATCCGTTCTGCCAGCAGAGCTTTGATGCGCCCGTAGTCGGGAGGACGGCCGTTGACGATGGCGACGGCTCCCATCGCCATGCTTGCGTGCTGATCCGGGTCCGGAGCCCGCAAGAATCCCGTATCCAAAGTTTTCAGTTGTGTCATGACCGCCCCTTGTGCTGTTTTCTCAACGCGTACCAGTATCTGCGTGAAGCCTGCGCGGCGGTAGGTCTGCCAGGTTAAGAATGTGTGTTCTAGTTAAAGTTGCGTTTAACTGCGGCGATGGGCCGCCGGAATATGTTGTTCGCAAATTGTTTCGGCGTAGTTCTAAAGGCGTTCCGGCGGTGGACTCGTCACATTGGGTGGGACTTAGTGTATCGAACAAATGTTCGATACACTATCAGGCATGGGCTGGCACAACGGACCGCCGAGTTGGGCCGAAATGAAGCGGGTTCTCGACGGTAAGCCGCGTCATGCCGGTGCACCCGTTCCGGCGGGCCCGGCCGACGATGCTCCGCTGTCCTCCAAACGCGGGATGTATACGGCAAAACCGGATAGGCAACGGGCCCGTTCATCCGTCGCCTATGCCGAGTTGCATGCGCATTCGGCGTACAGCTTCCTCGACGGGGCCAGCACACCGGAGGAACTGGTCGAGGAGGCCGCCCGGCTGGATCTGCGCGCGCTGGCGCTGACCGACCATGACGGCCTGTACGGAGCGGTGCGGTTCGCCGAAGCCGCCGCGGAGCTTGGCATGCGCACCGTGTTCGGCGCCGAGCTGTCCTTGGCATCGGTGCCCCGTACCGAGCAACCGGACCCGCCCGGGCCGCATCTGTTGGTGCTGGCGCGTGGTCCAGAGGGGTACCGGCGGTTGTCCCGGCAACTGGCTGCGGCGCATCTGGCCGGCGGCGAGAAGGGCAAACTGCGCTACGACTTCGAGGCGCTGACCGAGGCGGCCGGCGGACACTGGCACATTCTCACCGGCTGCCGGAAAGGCACTGTGCGCCAGGCGCTTTCCCAGGGCGGACCGGAAGCCGCGAAACTGGCGCTGGCCGATCTGGTGGACCGTTTCACTGCCGAGCGAGTCAGTATCGAATTGACCCATCACGGACACCCACTCGACGACGAACGCAACGCCATGCTGGCCGCGCTAGCACCGTATTTCGGTGTCGGTGTCGTCGCCACCACCGGAGCGCATTTCGCCCATCCGTCCCGCCGCCGGCTGGCCATGGCGATGGGTGCGATCCGGGCCCGGCAGTCTCTGGACGCGGCTGCGGGGTGGCTGGCTCCGCTGGGCGGCTCGCACCTGCGATCCGGCGAGGAGATGGCCAGGCTGTTCGCACAGCGGCCCGAGGCGGTGACCGCCGCGGCCGAGCTCGGTGAGCAGTGCGCGTTCGGCCTGGCGCTGATTGCGCCGCAACTGCCGCCTTTCGACGTGCCCGACGGGCACACCGAGGATAGCTGGCTGCGCTCGTTGACCATGGTGGGCGCCGCCGACCGCTACGGACCTGCCGACGGCGCCCCTCGCGCGTACGCGCAGATCGAGCACGAACTGAAAGTCATTGCCCAACTGACATTTCCGGGCTACTTCCTGGTGGTGCACGATATCACCCGGTTCTGCCGGGAGAACGACATTTTGTGTCAGGGCCGGGGATCGGCGGCGAATTCCGCGGTCTGCTACGCCCTCGGTGTGACCGCTGTCGATCCGATAGCCAACGACTTGTTGTTCGAGCGGTTTTTGTCGCCTGCTCGCGATGGGCCACCCGACATCGACATCGACATCGAGTCGGACCAACGGGAAAAGGTCATCCAGTACGTCTACGACAAGTACGGACGGGACTATGCCGCCCAGGTGGCCAACGTCATCACCTACCGGGGGCGAAGCGCGGTGCGTGACATGGCGCGCGCCCTGGGCTTCTCGCAGGGGCAACAGGACGCGTGGAGCAAGCAGATCAGCCACTTCAGTGGGCAGCCCGCCGATATCGAGGGCATCCCGGAGGGGGTCGTCGACCTGGCCAACCAGATCCGGAACCTACCGCGGCACATGGGTATTCATTCCGGCGGCATGGTGATCTGTGACCGTCCGATCGCCGACGTGTGCCCAGTTGAGTGGGCACGGATGGAGAATCGCAGCGTCCTGCAGTGGGACAAGGACGACTGTGCGGCAATCGGTTTGGTGAAGTTCGATCTACTGGGGCTGGGCATGCTCTCGGCGCTGCATTACGCCAGAGACCTGGTGGGCGAGCACATAGGTATCGAGGTGGACCTGGCCAGGCTGGACCTCTCCGAATCGGCGGTGTACGAGATGCTGTCGCGGGCCGATTCGGTCGGCGTGTTCCAGGTGGAGTCGCGGGCGCAGATGGCCACGTTGCCGCGGTTGCGGCCGCGGATTTTCTACGACCTGGTGGTGGAGGTCGCGTTGATCCGTCCCGGTCCCATCCAGGGCGGGTCGGTACACCCCTACATCCGGCGGCGCAACGGCATCGAACCGGTCGTCTACGACCACTCGTCCATGGAGCCGGCCTTGCGGAAGACGCTGGGGGTGCCGCTCTTTCAGGAACAGCTGATGCAGCTGGCGGTCGACTGTGCCGGTTTCTCCGCGGCAGAGGCCGACCAGTTGCGGCGAGCCATGGGCTCCAAGCGCTCGACCGAACGCATGCAGCGGCTGCGCGGCCGGTTCTACGACGGCATGCGCACTCTGCACGGCGCCGACAACGAGGTGATCGACCGGATCTACGAAAAGTTGGAGGCATTCGCCAACTTCGGCTTCCCCGAGAGTCACGCGCTGTCGTTCGCGTCGTTGGTGTTCTACTCGTCGTGGTTCAAGCTGCATCATCCGGCGGCGTTCTGTGCCGCGCTGCTGCGCGCTCAGCCGATGGGTTTCTATTCGCCGCAGTCGCTGGTGGCCGACGCGCGGCGGCACGGGGTGCTGGTGCACGGCCCGTGCGTCAACGCCAGCCTGGCGCACGCGACACTCGAAAACGCCGGAACGGAGGTCCGCCTCGGGCTGGGCGCGGTCCGCCATATCGGCGACGACCTCGCCGAGAAGCTGGCCGAGGAGCGAAAAGCCAACGGCCCGTTTATCTCTCTGTTGGACCTGACGACGCGGTTGCAGCTTTCCGTGCCGCAGACCGAAGCATTGGCGACGGCCGGCGCACTGGGCTGCTTCGGGATGTCGCGGCGGGAGGGATTGTGGGCGGCCGGGGCGGCGGCCACCCAACGGCCAGACCGGCTGCCTGGGGTGGGCTCGTCGTCGCACATCCCGGCGCTGCCGGGGATGAGCGAGCTGGAGTTGGCCGCCGCCGACGTGTGGGCCACCGGCGTCTCTCCGGACAGTTACCCGACCCAGTTCCTGCGTGCCGACCTGGACACCCTGGGGGTGGTGCCTGCTGGGGCGCTCGGCTCGGTGCCCGACGGCGACCGGGTGCTGATCGCCGGGGCGGTGACCCATCGACAGCGGCCCGGGACCGCCCAGGGGGTGACGTTCGTCAACCTCGAGGACGAGACCGGGATGATCAATGTGCTCTGCACGCCGGGAGTGTGGGCACGGCACCGCAAGCTGGCGCACACGGCACCGGCGCTGCTGATCCGCGGTCAGGTCCAAAATGCCAGCGGCGCAATCACCGTCGTCGCCGAGCGAATAGGCAGCATCAGCCTGGCCGTCGGCTCGAAGTCCCGGGATTTCCGGTAAACGCCGTCGCGCCGACCGTGCTCTTGTGGCGAACAATCGACGAAACCACCTCCGTCAGTGCACGTTCGGCGAGGTGGTGGGAGCGCGCTCAACCAGTGGGGGTGGTCCACACCTTCGTCGGCGCGATCCGCAGCCGGGTGCTGAAGTTGGCCATCATGTCGGTCAGGCCGGCTTTGTCGGCGGCCTCGCGGTATTTCGCCCAGTACGGCTCGTCGTCGCGGCAGTCGACGCCGGTTTCGTCCACCGCCGCCGTCCCGGCGATGACGATGATGCCCGCACCCTGGCCGTCGGAATCCAGGTTCAGACTGACCTGCGGGCGCGCCTCGATGTGCGCGACCTTGGCGGCGTTGGGCATCGTGTACACCGTCAGGTCGGTGCCGTCGTAGAAGAACCAGATCAGCCGCGGTACCGGCTGTCCCGACTTGGCGACGGTGGTCAGCCAGCCAAACTGGTCGGAGGTGAGCCTGCTGGAAACTTCTTCTGTCAGTTCGATCATGGACCCAACGGTAGCCTCCACGCATGACACTCAATCTGACCGTCGATGAAGTTCTGAGTACCACCCGCTCGGTCCGCAAACGCCTCGATTTCGACAAGCCGGTGTCGCGGGAAGTGCTGATGGAATGCCTTGACCTGGCGCTACAGGCGCCGACCGGTTCCAATTCGCAGGGGTGGCAATGGGTATTCGTCGAGGACGCGGAGAAGAAGAAGGCGATCGCAGACGTCTACCTGGCCAATGCCCAGGTCTACCTCAGTTCACCGGCACCCGAGTACGGCGAGGGTGACACCCGCGGCGAGCAGATGGGCCGGGTCCGCGATTCGGCGTCCTATCTCGCCGAGCACATGCACGAGGCTCCGGTCCTGCTGATTCCCTGCATCCTGGGCCGAGACGACAAGTCGCCGCTGGGCGGAGTTTCATTCTGGGCGTCGTTGTTTCCCGCGGTGTGGAGCTTCTGCCTGGCGCTGCGTTCGCGCGGGCTGGGGTCCTGCTGGACCACGCTGCACCTGTTGAACGACGGCGAGCGCACCGTCGCCGAAATCCTCGGCATCCCCTACGACGAGTACAGCCAGGGTGGGCTGTTCCCGATCGCCTACACCAAAGGCACCGACTTCCGTCCCGCCAAGCGGCTGCCCGCCGAGAGCCTGACGCACTGGAATAACTGGTAACCGCTCGTCCCCTCCTTTGTCCCCCATTCGGAGGACACGGAATTCATCCCAGGTATCCCCTGTTGGGGGACATCACCGGCGCGCTCGGTCGGGCACTCTGAATGACAGCAAGCCCGCACCGACAAAGGAGATTGCGCAAAGACTAGAAGCGCCAAACAGACTGCGGCATGTTCCCCCCTGCCCCCCGAACATGCCCTGTAGATAGCAGGCTCGTGCTCAGCACGAGCCTGCTTCTGCGTTCGGCGGGCCTAGATCGCCCCGGAATAACCCTGTTGCCGCCAGGCCTCGTAAACGGCGATCGCCGCGGCGTTCGACAGGTTCAGTGAGCGCCGCCCCGCCAGCATCGGAATGCGCACCTGCGCGGTGATGTGGGAGTCGGCCAGCGTCGTCGCGTCCAGTCCGGTTGGTTCGGGCCCGAACATGAGCACGTCGCCGGGCCGGTAGCCGACGTCGGCGAATCCCGACGAGGCTTGCGCGGTGAACGCGAACACCCGGGCCGGCGTCAGCGCCTCCCACGCGTGATCGAGCGACGCATGCACCGTGACCGACGCCAGGTCGTGATAGTCCAGCCCGGCCCGCCGGAGTTTGGGTTCGGACAGATCGAAGCCCAGCGGTTCGACGAGATGCAGCTCGCAGCCGGTGGCGGCGGCCGTCCGAATGGCGTTGCCGGTATTCGGAGCGATGCACGGGTAAACGAACATCAGCCGAAACATCTGTCGATCATGACAAAGTTCGCGGCCTCGGTTGATGCTCCCGCCGAACCAGCCGTTATTGTCCCGTGCTGACCACCGCCGTCAGCGTCGCGTCAGTTGAGCTTTCACTGGAAGCGATGATGTCGCCGCTGCCGTGGTCGGTCAGGGTTGTCTTGCACGTTCCCCGCGTGGGCCGGGTGGTGACAGTCAGATTCGAATCGGCGAAGCCGGGCATGGTGCCATAGCGTCCTCGGAATGTCGGCGCGCCACCGCTGCCCACCACAACTTCCTCAGGTGGCGCCGTGCCGTAAGCCACCGTGACGTGAGCGGCGCCGTCCGGGCCGCAGTCGACTTTCACCACGATGCTCGCGGTGGTGCCGGTGACGGTCGGCGTCGTCGTCACGGCCGGCGTCGTCGCGACGGCCGGCGTCGACGTTGTGGCGGGCATCGTTGTCCTCGGCGCGGCCGTCACGGTATGAGTGGCAGACGTCGGCGAGGCGGCGCCGGAATGCGTATGGATTGTGCACCCGACAAGTGCGGTTCCCAGCAGCGGGAAAGCAGCTGCCAGCACCAAAGATTTTGCCCAACGAATCGCCATCGCCCCCAAGATCTCCATCAGAGTTTGCCGAACTGGATCGCTCGCGCGCCCACCCGGCGTGGCGAACCTTATCTACTCAGTAACAATTATGGAGACCTCGGCTGCAGGCTGTCATACTCGTCGGATTGCCAGGCATAGACGTTCGCGGCGATCTGCCGGGCGGTCGAATCAAGCAGGAAGTTCAATGAGTTTCTCGTTTCAAGTCGGTGCGGCCGGCGGCCCGGCCGCGCGCACGTGACGATGTTCGCCCGCCCGACCACTCCGGTCGCGGCGGTGCCACCAGACTTCGCACCGGCTCCCGCGGTGGCCCCACCGCCGCCTAGACGTCCGCGGGCGTGGTCACTGCGCAACTGGCCGGTGCGGTGGAAGGTCTTCGCGATCGCCCTGCTGCCGCTGGTGTTGGCGACGACGTTCGGGGCCTTGCGGGTCGAAGGCGAGATGGCCAATTCCAACGGACTGCGGCTGGTCGCGGCCCGTGCCAGCGTGATTCCGGCGATCACCAACTACATGTCCGCGCTCGACGGGGCACTGCTCGCAAGTGCGACGGGCCGCGACGCGGAGGGGGCGAAGAAGAACTTCGCGGCCCGCAAGAACGAACTGCAGACGCGGCTGGCGGACACCGAGGTGATTCCCGACGTCCGGTCGGGGGTCAACACGCTGCTCAACGGCGGCCAGGCACTGCTGGACAAGGACAACAGCATTGGTCTGCGGGACAAGGTGACCACCTACGCGCCGCTGTTGCTGACCGCCGAGGACGCGATCAACGCCTCCGTGCGCGTCGACAGCGAGCAGATCCGTTCGCAGGTGCAGGGCCTGAGCCGGGCCGTCGGCGCCCGTGGGCAGATGACGCTGCAGGAGATCCTGGTAACCCGCGGCGCCGACCTGCCCGAGCCGCAGTTGCGTACCGCGATGATCACCCTGGCCGGCACCGAACCGTCGACCCTGTTCGGGATGAGCGAGGTGCTCGGGGCCGGGTCGCCGGACGCCAAGAACCTGCAGCAGCAGCTGGTGACGCGGATGGCCGTCATATCCGATCCGGATAGCACGCTCGTCGACAACCCCGATCTGCTGCGCTCGATACACACCACCCAGGGGATCGCCGACCAGATCATCGGCGACACCACGGCGTCGGTGACGAAGTCGGTGCAGGACCAGGCCACCGCACGCCGCGACGCCGCTGTCCGCGACGCCGTTGTGGTGCTGGCTGTCCTCGCGGTCGCGCTGGTGATCGTGCTGCTGGTGGCCCGCGCGCTGGTCAAGCCGCTGCGGGTGCTGCGCGATGGCGCGCTCAAGGTCGCTCACACCGACTTGGAGAGCGAGATCGATCAGGTCCGGGCCGGCGCCGAGCCGATCCCGCAGCCGTTGGCGGTGTACACCACCGAGGAAATCGGCCAGGTCGCCCACGCCGTCGACGAACTGCATACGCAGGCTTTGTTGCTGGCCGGGGACGAAGCGCGGCTGCGCTCGCTGGTCAACGACATGTTCGAGACCATGTCGCGGCGCAGCCGGTCCCTGGTGGACCAGCAGCTGTCCCTCATCGACCGGCTGGAGCGCAACGAGGAGGATCCCGAGCGGCTCGACAACCTGTTCCGCTTGGATCACCTGGCCGCCCGGTTGCGCCGCAACAGTGCCAACCTGCTGGTATTGGCTGACGCCCAGATTTCGCGGGACCAACGCGAGCCGGTTCCGCTGGCAACGGTGATCAACGCCGCGGTGTCCGAGGTCGAGGACTACCGCCGGGTCGCGATCGGGTCCGTCGCCGACTGCACGGTACTCGGCGGCTCGGCGGGCGGCGTCATCCATCTGCTTGCCGAGTTGATAGACAATGCGTTGCGTTATTCGCCGCCGACAACACCGGTGAAGGTTTCCGCGGTGCGGGGCAGCGAGGGCGGTGTGTTGCTGCGCATCGCCGACTCCGGCCTGGGCATGACCGACTCCGACCGGCGCATGGCCAACATGCGCCTACAGGCCGGCGGCGAGGTCACGCCGGAGAATGCCCGGCACATGGGCTTGTTCGTGGTCGGGCGGCTGGCCGGACGGCACGGTGTGCGGGTGGGGCTACGCGGTCCCGCGGCTGGGGAAGCCGGGACGGGCACCACCGCGGAGGTCTACCTGCCGCTGAGCGTGCTTGTCGAAGGGCAGCAAAAAGCCACCCCACCGCCGCAGGCGCAGCGCCAGTTTTTCGCCGTGCGGCCGCCCGAGCCGGACCTCGCGGTTTCCGGGATGACGCTGCACGATGGCGACGCGCCCGCCGGCACCTCGGTGACGTCGTTGCCGCGCCGCAGCCCCGGGTCCAGCGGCATCACCGAGGTCCCCGCGCAGGTTCCCGCCCAGCCCGAAGCGGAGCAACCGACGCAGAAACGTCCGCTGCCGACGCCCTGGTGGGAGAAGGCGGCTCAGCAGCAGCCGGAAAGAGCCGCGGCACCCCAGCAGCCCACGCCGGAAAAAACCGCATCGGACACCTCGGCGTTCTTCGCGCGGCGCACGCCCGCGGCGCCACCCGCACCCAAACCAGCGCCTCCCGAACCGCCGGACCTCACCCCGTCGGGGCCGGCTGATGACGACGTGATTTATCAGCGGATGCTGTCCGAGATGATGGGCGACCCGCACGAACTGGCCCAAAGCCCCGACCTGGACTGGCAGACGGTGTGGGACCGGGGCTGGACGGCGGCTGCCGAGGCAGAGGACAAGCCGGTCGAAGCCCGCACCGAGTTCGGCCTGCCCCTGCGCACCCCCGGAGCCCTATTGGTGCCGGGGTCCCCAGGCGAGCGCGATCCCGACGAGCCCCCGCCGACAGCGGAGGCGGTGGCGTCAAACGGCGGATTCCATGCGCTGCGCGACCCCGATGCGGTGCGCAACTCGATCGGGAGCCACTTCACCGGCGTGCGTTCCGGACGGTCGCATGCCCGCGATACCAGCCAGGAAGCCGAGCAGCAATGACGGTCCAATCGTCGTACAGCCCACTGGACTGGCTGGTTTCGAAGTTCGTCCGCGAAGTCCCCGGTGTGGCGCACGCGTTGCTGGTGTCGGTCGACGGGCTGGCGGTCGCCGCCAGTGAACACCTTCCGCGGGAACGCGCCGATCAGTTGGCCGCGGTGGCGTCCGGGCTGGCCAGCCTCGCCACCGGCGCCGCGCAGCTGTTCGAGGGTGGGCAGGTGCTGCAGTCGGTGGTCGAGATGCAGAACGGCTTCCTGTTGTTGATGCGCGTCGGCGACGGCTCGCACCTGGCGACGCTGGCGATGCCGTCGTGCGACATCGGTCAGATCGGCTATGAGATGGCCATCCTCGTCGAACAGGTGGGCAACGTGGTGCAGTCCGCCCGCCGTGCCGAATCCGAGCCGCGATGGACCAACGCGAGCCATCCCTGACCCCGGCGGAGGTCCCACGTCAGCCGAACCTGGTCCGCCCGTACACTTTGACCGCCGGGCGGACCGGCACCGACGTCGACCTCCCGTTGGAAGCGCCGGTGCAGACGCTGCAGGCGGGTCTGGTTCACCAATGGCCGGCCGACGATGTGCGGGGCAAGATCATCGCGCTGTGCGTGAGCACGCTCTCCGTCGCAGAAATCTCGGCCCGGCTGGATTTGCCGGTGGGTGTTGCGCGCGTCTTGATCGGTGATCTGGTCACCTCCGATTACCTTCGGGTGCACAGGACCTTGACCGATCGTTCGACCGGCGATGAGCGGCACGAGCTCATAGGAAGGACCCTGCGTGGCCTCAAGGCTCTCTGAGGAGCGCTTCGACGAGCACCGCACCGCATCGACGAAGATCGTCGTCGCGGGCGGGTTCGGCGCCGGTAAGACCACGTTCGTCGGTGCGGTGTCGGAGATCATGCCGTTGCGGACCGAAGCGATGGTCACCGACGCCTCCGCGGGCGTGGACTTGCTCGAGGCCACCCCGGACAAGCGGACCACCACCGTCGCAATGGACTTCGGGCGCATCACCCTGGCCGAGGATCTGGTCCTCTACCTGTTCGGCACCCCGGGCCAGCGCCGGTTCTGGTTCATGTGGGACGACCTGGTGCGCGGCGCGATCGGCGCGATCGTGCTGGTCGACTGCCGGCGGCTACAGGACAGCTTCGCCGCCGTCGATTTCTTCGAGAATCGCCGCCTGCCGTTCCTGGTCGCGGTCAACGAGTTCGACGGCGCCCCCCGGTATCCGGTCGGCGAGGTGCGCAAGGCGCTGACCCTGCCCGAGCACATCCCGGTCATCAGCGTCGATGCCCGCGATCGCAGGTCGGCCACCGATGCGCTGATCGCGGTGAGCGAATACGCGCTGGCCGGTCTGGCGAGCAGCTAGCCGCTTGAATCCGGAATCCCGAGAGTGGACTGACCGCGAATTCACCGGGACGGACTTCCGGGACCTCGAAGGCGGAGACTTCAGCCGACTGCACACCGAGCGCGTCGTGTTCACCGAGTGCGATTTCAGCGGGGTCA
>JAVROG010000307.1:0-3103 GCA_032162865.1 Mycobacterium sp.
CGAGGCGCTCGTCGAGATGGCGGCGGCGGGATTGTGCCATTCCGACGACCACATCCTCAAAGGCGACAAGTCGGCGCCCAACGAGGTGATGAAAGCCATGGGGCTGCCGACTATGTTCCCGATGATCGGCGGGCACGAGGGTTCGGGCATCGTGCGTGAAGTCGGGCCCGGCGTCACCGATTTCGCACCCGGCGACCATGTGGTGATGTCTTTCGTCGCCGTGTGCGGCCAGTGCCGCTGGTGTGCCACCGGCATGGAATACCTGTGCGACACCGGTATGGGAACCATGGTCCCGGGAATGCCCACCGACGGAACTTTTCGTCATCACACCTCCGAAGGTCGGCCCCTGGGACATCTGGCAAAGGTTGGCGCATTCGCCAAACACACTGTGGTGTCTTTAGATTCGCTTATCAAGATCGAAAAGCATCTGCCGCTGGTGCCGATGGCGTTGTTATCCTGCGCCATTCCGACCGGCTACGGCTCGGCCGCCAATCGGGCCGGAGTGCGCGGCGGCGACACCGTCGTTGTCGTCGGCGCCGGCGGCATCGGAACCGGCGCCATCCAGGGCGCCCGGATCAACGGTGCCGCGCAGATCATCGCCGTCGACCCGGTGGAGTTCAAGCAGAAGTCGGCCTTGCAGTTCGGTGCCACCCATAGCGTCGCATCGGTGGCCGAGGCACTGGACCTGGTGCGCGGCCTCACCTATGGGGTGATGGCCGACTCGGTGGTGGTATCGCCTTCCTTGGTCACCGCCGACGACGTGCGCGACGCGCTACAGCTCATCCGCAAGGGCGGGACCTGTGTGCTTACCGGAATGACCTCGCAGCTGACCCGTTCGGTCAACATCGATCTGCAGGACTTCATCCTGATGAACAAGACGTTGGCGGGCACCATCTTCGGCTCGTGCAACGGAAAAGCCGACATCGCCCGGTTCGCCCGGCTCTACGAAACAGGGCAGCTGCAACTCGAGGAGATGATCACCAGGCGTTACCGACTCGACGATGTCAACGCTGCCTACGCCGATCTGCTCAACGGCGAAATCATCAGGGGCATCATCGATTACGGGATCGACTAAGCCTCTTCGGCTTGTTGCTTCTGTTCATGTAACTTGCGCAGTTTCTTGAGCCTCATCAGCTTCTCGACCTGGCCGTAGGAATCGATCGAGCTGTGCAGTGCGAGTCCACCGTCGGCGTGCACCACTTGCCCTGTCACCCATGACATTTCGAGAACACCCACGATCGCTTCAGCAATGTCGTCGGGCTCCCCCAGACGGCGCAGCGCTGTCCGCTTGGCCAGGCCATCGACCCAGCCCGACGGCCAGCCCTCCGCGCTGGGCAGCATCGGGGTTCGGGTGACGCCGGGCCCAACGGCGTTGACGCGGATGCCGTGGATACCCCACTCCACTGCGGCGACCTTCACCAGCATGTCTATGCCGGCCTTCGATACGCAATAAGCGCCCATATCCCGGTCCGCCAGGGTGCCGCTGATGCTTGAGACGGCGACGATCGAGCCCTGAACTTCGGCGTCGATCATGGCTTGGGCGGCGGCGCGGATGGTGAACCAGGTGCCGGTGAGATTGACCGATAACACCCGTTGCCACTCCGCGGGTGTCACCTTCAGCAACAGACCGGACGATCCAATGCCGGCGGAATTGACTACCCTGGTAGGCACTCCGTGCTCGCGGATGGTTTGTTCCATCGCCGCCGACACCGCGTCGGGATCGCTTATGTCGCAGTCGATATCACCCCCCGAAAGGTCCCACACCACGACGTCGTGACCGGCATCGCGAAGCCGCGCTGCAACGGCTCGCCCAATCCCGGAGCCACCGCCGGTGACCAGCGCAACGGAGTCGCTCATGCCGCCGGACCGATCAGCTCGACCAGCACACCGTCGGGTGCGGTGATCACCGCCATGGGAACGGTCTTGCCGGCGGGAGCCGGCATGGTGATTTGTCGGACTCCATCCGTGAAGCCCAGGCCCGACAGCGATTGCAGCGTCGTGTCCACGTCACGCTGTAGCGACAGGAGGAAGAAGCCTTGCCGGGGCCCCGCGGGTGGGGCCAGTGCCTCCTCGGAGCCGGACAGCTCCACCAACTCCACGATCCCGGTGTCGGGTGTTTGCGGATCTCCCAAGAAGATCGACCTCAGCTGATCCGTCCTGGCTCCGAACAGTTCTGGCCAATCACCGGTGAAGGTGTAGTCGAACAGTTCGGCCAACCCAAGACCGTCTCGCCAGAAGCGCAGCGAACGTTCGACATCGGCGGTACAGATCGCGGCGTGATGAACACCCAGCACGAATTCCCCTTCCGGTACTGCACACAGTATTACCGCCTGGGGGGTGACAGCCGGGTAGCGACCCCGATTCGGTTCCACGCGTTGATGGCCAGTGCCATCGCGATCACCTGACCCAACTCCCGCTCGGAGAAGACATCGGCTGCCCGGACGTACACCTCGTCGGAGACGTGGCCACGAACGGTCAGTTCGGTGATCTCCTCGGTCAAAGCCAACGCCGCCTGCTCCCTTTCGGTGTACAGCTCTCCGGCCTCCTCCCAGGCGGGCAGCAACGTCAGCTTCTGTTCACTCATCCCACGCTTGCGCGCGTCGTGGGTGTGCATATCGATGCAGTAAGTGCAGCGGTTCATCTGCGAGGCACGGATCTTGATCAGCTCGGCCAGATCCGGGTCGATGTCCTTTGCGGCCGCATTCTGTAAGGCCAACATCGCCTCGTAGAGCTCGGGCGAGACCCGGTACAGCTTGATCCGGTCGATCTTGTTCTGGTGTTCGAGTGTGTTCGTCATACTTCGATGCTAGTGCGGAAAGGCCCACCTTTATGGTGCAATTCATAGGTGACTTCATGGGCCAATTCTGGCGGCCGGGACTTGCACCTGGACCTGCGTGCAGTGGTCAGACCGGGTGCCCGCGGCGTTCGTGAGCTGCTGATCACCGCACTGCGCGACGCCGTTCGGTCCGGTCAGCTCACGGTAGACACGATGCTGCCTCCCGCGCGCAGCCTGGCCGCCGACCTGGGCGTGGCGCGCAACACGGTCGCTGACGCGTATGCGGAGTTGGTCGCGGAGGGTTGGCTTGCGTCGCGGCAGGGCTCC
>JAVROG010000308.1:0-6692 GCA_032162865.1 Mycobacterium sp.
TCAAGGCTTGCGGCGTTTATCAGGTCGTCCGGGATGAGTCGAAAGTGCTCGCGCAGCAGGAAGATCGCGTACGGCGAGCCGAACATGAACGGAATCACCAATGCCCAGAACGTGTTCCGTAGACCCATTTGGGCCATCATCAGATACAGCGGCACCACGGTGACCGTGCCCGGCACCATCAACGTCGCAATATAGACCCAGAACAGCGCGTCGCGTCCGGGGAAGTGCAGCCGAGCGAACGCGTAGCCGGCCAGTATGGAAAACGTCAACTGGCCCAGCAGGATGACCGCGGTCACCAACGCGGTCACCGCGGCCGCGCGGCCGAACCCGGTGCCGGCCAGGTCGGTGTAATTGGTCAGCGTGGGTGGGTGCGGCAGTTGCAGCGGAGAACCGGTGGCGAATTGATGTGCGGAGGTGAACGAGGTCAGCAAGCCCAACGCGAATGGCGCCATCGTGATCAGCGCACCGAGCACCAGGCCGAGGTAGATCAGCGCGTTACGTGAGGTCATAGCTGATCCGTTTGCGGAAGTACAAATGCTGAACGAACGTGACGCCGACCAGGATGACGAACAGCACCACCGCCATCACCGAGGCCCGCCCGATGGCCGCCGCGCCGAACGCCTCCGCGTAGATCTGGTGGGCGACCAGGTCGGTGCTGCCCTCCGGGCCACCACCGGTCAGCGCATACACGGTGTCGAAAACCTGTGCTGCGCTGACGACTCCGGTGACCAGGACGAAGAACATGGTCGGGCGCAGCATCGGCAGGGTGATGCGCCAGAACCGCTGCCACGCGCTCGCGCCGTCGGTGCGTGCGGCGTTGTAGATGTCTTCCGGGATGGCCAGCAGGCCGGCCAGGAAGGACAGCGAGACGTAACCGACGTTGGTCCAGACAACCACCGCCGAGACCATGGGCAGCGCCAGGTCCGGATTGGTCAGCCATTCGATGCGCCGCCCGAGCAGTGTGCTGACGGCGCCGTCGGTGGGGGCCAGGATCCAGCGCCACACCACCGCAATGGCCAGCGGGGCGCAGATCCACGGCAGCACGTACAGGGTGCGGAACAGCCTGGTGCCCGGGAGTCGGGGGGCCAGGATCATCGCGGCCAACAGGCCCAGCACCGTCTGGGCCGGCACCACGATCGCAACGAAGATGGCGGTGACCACCAGCGAGTCGCCGAAGTCGTGGTCGTGCAGTACCGAGCGCCAGTTCGCGAGGCCCACGTAGTGCAGCGGGCCAAGCAGGTCCCACCGGTACAGACTCAGCCAGACCACCACCAGAATCGGCAGCAACAGGAAGGCGATTACGCCGAACAAGCTGGGCGCCAGCAGCGTGTACGCCAGCGCGGTGGAACGGCGGGGCGTGGCGGGCATGAATGTATTAAAGCCGGTCGTTACGGTGGACCCGTGACAGCGAACCGGGGGATCGATCCGGAGTTCCTGGACGTGCCGCGCCACCAGTTGGCAGACGCCGCGTTGTCGGCGGCCAGGGCGGCCGGGGCCAGTTATGCAGACCTGCGGGTTCACCGCATCAGCACCGAGATCATCCAGTTGCGCGATGGTGAGCTGGAGACCGCGGTGATCAGCCGAGAGATCGGCTTGGCGGTGCGGGTGATCGTGGCCGGGACGTGGGGATTTGCTTCCCATGCCGAGCTGTCGCCGGAGGTCGCCGCCAGAACCGCACGCCACGCCGCGCAGGTGGCTACCGTGCTCGCAGCGTTGAACACCGAGCAGGTGAGGTTGGCGCCCGAGCCGGTATACGCCGATGCCACTTGGGTGTCGGACTACGAGATCGACCCGTTCACCGTTCCGGCATCGGAGAAGATCGGGGTGCTGCAGGACTACTCCGGGCGGCTACTGGATGCCGACGGCGTCGACCATGTGTCGGCCGGCCTGACCGCCGTCAAGGAGCAGACCTTCTACGCCGACACCTTCGGTTCCTCGATCACTCAGCAGCGAGTTCGATTGCAGCCGTCGCTGGACGCGGTGAGCATCGATGCCAAGGCGGGCAGTTTCGACTCGATGCGCACGCTGGCCCCGCCGAGCGCGCGGGGCTGGGAAGCGGTGGCCGGCGACGAGGTGTGGAACTGGACTGCCGAATTGGCGGAACTGCCGGATCTGCTCTACGAGAAGGTGCGGGCACCCAGCGTGATGCCCGGGCCCACGGATCTGGTGATCGACCCCTCCAACCTGTGGCTGACCATCCACGAATCCATCGGCCACGCAACCGAATACGACCGCGCCATCGGCTATGAAGCGGCCTATGCCGGGACTTCGTTCGCCACCCCCGACAAACTTCACGAGATGCGCTACGGCTCCCCAGTGATGAATGTGACCGCCGACCGGACCGTCCCATTCGGCTTGGCGAGCGTCGGTTACGACGACGAGGGGGTGGCGGCGCAGCGCTGGGACTTGGTGCGCGACGGCGTGTTTGTCGGCTACCAACTCGACCGGGTGTTTGCCCCGCGGCTAGGGCAGGCGCGCTCCAACGGCTGC
The DNA here is from genome assembly GCA_032162865.1 of Mycobacterium sp. GTDB lineage: Bacteria > Actinomycetota > Actinomycetes > Mycobacteriales > Mycobacteriaceae > Mycobacterium. The sequence continues at coordinate 2,491 of JAVROG010000308.1, forward strand.
TCGTATGCCGACTCCGCGCATCACGTGCCGATCCAGCGGATGGCGAACGTGTCGCTGCAACCGGGGGCCGAGGACCTTTCGACCGCGGATCTGATCAGCCGGATCGACGACGGCATCTACATCGTTGGCGACAAGTCCTGGTCGATCGACATGCAGCGCTACAACTTTCAGTTCACCGGACAACGGTTCTACCGCATCCGGGACGGCGCCGTGTACGGCCAGTTGCGCGATGTCGCCTATCAGGCGACCACGACCGATTTCTGGAATTCCATGGAAGCCGTGGGCGGCCCGTCGACGTGGCGGCTCGGCGGTGCGTTGAACTGCGGCAAGGCGCAGCCCGGCCAGGTGGCCGCCGTCAGCCACGGATGTCCGTCGGCGTTGTTCCGCGGTATCAATGTGCTCAACACGCGTATCGAGGGCGGCCGATGATCACACCGCAGCATGTCGTCGAGATCGTCCTGGCCGAGGCTGCAAAAGCGGGGCGCGCCGACGAGACGATGGTGCTGGTCACCGACAAGGTCGAGGCGACCCTGCGTTGGGCAAACAATACGATGACCACCAACGGGGTCAGCGTCAATCGCAGCGTGGCCGTGATTTCGATTGTGCGACAGGGTGAGAGCGCTTTTGTCGGAACGGTGGTCTCCGGTGAGGCCGACCCGTCGGTGCTGCCGGGATTGGTGATGTCGTCTCAGGACGCTGCCCGCTCGGCGCCGGAGGCCGGCGATGCGGCGCCGCTGCTTGGAGATATCGGAGAACCTGTCGACTGGGACGCACCGGTGCCCGGAACCGGCGTCGGGGTATTCACCGGGATCGCCGGTCCGCTGAGCCAGGGGTTCCGGGGCGCTGACCGCTTGTACGGCTATGCCCACCACAGTCTTTCGACGACGTTCCTGGCGTCGTCGACGGGGCTGCGGCGGCGTTACACGCAGCCCTCCGGAGCGATCGAAGTCAATGCCAAGCGTGATGACGCGTCGGCGTGGGCGGGGGTAGGAACTTCGGATTTCATTGATGTGCCCATTGATTCGCTCCTCAACGATCTGACGACGCGGCTCTCCTGGGCGTCGCGAACCGTAGAACTGCCGGCGGGGCGCTACGAGACGATCATGCCGCCGTCGACAGTCGCCGACATAATGATCTACCTGACCTGGAAGATGGCCGGCCGGGGTGCGCAAGAGGGGCGGACATCGTTGTCGGCGCCCGGTGGCGGGACCCGGGTGGGGGAGCGGCTCACATCCCTGCCGCTGACGTTGTTCTCCGACCCGATGGCACCGGGGCTGGCGTGTACGCCGTTCGTCGCGGTGACCAATTCGTCGGAGACGATGTCGGTTTTCGACAACGGCATGGAGATCGGTCAGGTGGACTGGGTTCGCGAGGGCGTGATCAACGCGCTGGCATATCCGCGAGCCACGGCCGCCCGGTTCGGTGCCCCGGTGGCGGTTGGCGCCGACAACCTGGTGATGACGGGCGGGTCGGTCGAGTTGGCCGACATGATCGCGGCGACCGAGCGCGGGCTGCTGCTCACGACACTGTGGTACATCCGCGAGGTCGACCCGACGACGTTGCTTTTGACGGGTCTGACCCGCGATGGGGTGTATCTGGTCGAGGACGGCGAGGTGACCGGGGCGGTCAATAACTTCCGGTTCAACGAGAGCCCGCTGGATTTGCTACGCCGGGCAACCGAGGCCGGGGTCAGCGAGCAGACGCTGCCACGGGAGTGGGGCGACTGGGCCACCCGGGCGGCGATGCCGTCGCTGCGGATACCGGACTTCCATATGTCTTCGGTTAGCCAGGCTCAATAGGCGATTTGTGGTCTAGCGTGTGATGAGTGACTGCCCTCGAACCTGATCAACTGGCGCGACTGGTCGCGTTGTCCGCCGGAGACGGGCGTCTGGCGCGACTCGTGCGTCGTGTTTGTGCCCCGGCGGTGGGATTGCCGCCGTTGCCTTCGGGTGCCTCCGACGGCGAGCATGTCTCGGAAGCCGACGCCGTGGTGGCTGCCTTTGCTGAGCAGTTCAGCGTCGACGTCTCGATGATCACTGTGGAGCAACGGTCGCAGTTGTTTAAACATCTGGGGGACGGCACATTTCGTGGTGTCGTGTCGATCTTCATCGCTGACTTCGTGCCACGGGTGCGGGCCGGACTGGAAGCGTTGGACGTCGGTTCGGAGTACCTGGGGTGGGTGGACAGGCCCTTCGACTGGGACCACGACAGCGACCCCTCCAAGGTGTTGCTCGGCCAATTCGCGCCTGCCGTGGCCCGTATGCGAGCGCTGGATCCCGTGCTGACGGAGCTGGTGCGACTTCGGGGCGCGGCGGCGCACAACTGCCGGCTGTGCAAGTCGCTGCGCGACGGGGACGCCCTGGACGCCGGTGGTTCGGAGACGATGTACGACGAAATTTCGCGGTTCGAGACATCGTCTGCGCTCGACGACCGCGCAAAGTCAGCGCTGCGGTACGCGGATGCGTTAATTTGGAGCCCTGCGCACCTCGCCGTCGACGATGCCGTCGAGGTGCGCTCCCGCTTCAGCGAGGCTGAGGCTGTGGAATTGACCTTCGACATCATGCGAAACGCCAGCAACAAGATTGCGGTGTCCCTGGGTGCCGATGCCGCCCGAGTGGAATCGGGAACCGAGCGGTATCTGACCGATATCAATGGTCAGACGGTGTTCAGCTGACGGTCGCCATGGCGAGTAGAACGGTCTTCGCCGTCGGTGTGGCGGCGTTGGTGGTTGGTACCTTGGTCGGCTGTTCTGGTAGCGGCGGAAAATCCGGCGCACCGGCAATGACCCGTCATACCGAAACATCCACCTTTCTGCCGCCCATCTATCCGGGAACGACGGTGTCGTTTCCCCCGTCGACGTCAGGGTCCGCTGCACCGTCCGCTTCGTCTGCACCGCCTACAACGTCTAGCCTGCCGGCACGCGCCCTTCCCGGTGACGGCACCTTTCGGATGGGAGCAGACCTGCAGCCCGGCACCTATCGGTCGCAAGGTGGTGAGTCCTGTTACTGGGAGCGGCTGCGGGGTCTTGGTGGGCAGACCGCAGACATCATCGCCAACGGTGCCGGGATCCTTCCGCAGACGGTGACGATCGCGCCAACGGACCTCGCGTTCAGATCGCAAGGTTGTGCCCCGTGGACGCTGACATCCGGCGGCACGACCACGACGACTTCGACGACTTCCTCAACTACCTCGACGACGCCGGTGACGCTGCCGCCCGGTGCCCAGGCGTGTCCGGCGACCGCTGCGCCGGCGGGTGGGCTGACGTCCTCGGCGGTCGGGTCGTCCGGTACTTCCTGTCCCTTCGCCGAAGCGGTCCGGACGGCGTACGCGGCCAGTGGCCCGGTCAGTACGGCGCCGCGGCAGATCTACGCCGCGAGTCCGGTGACCAAGCAGCAATACGCGCTGACGTGCGCTGCCAGCGGGTCGCTGGTGGTGTGCAACGGCGGCAGCGACGCAGTCGTGTATCTGTACTGATTTTCATCAGGCTGCGTCAGTAGTGCGCTTCGGGGTACCGTCCGCCTGTGTCCTTTCGACGTGAAAGTCCGATCCGCGGGCGGCGGCTGAAATTCGGTGAAGCCGTGATGGAGCGCATCGCAATGAGTGCAGTCGGTATGCAGCTCGCGATTCATGTTGCGCCGCGAGTCGATAAGGTCCTGATACCGCGGACCAATGGCCGTATGAGCATCGCCGGGTTGGACAGGACAGGACTGGTCACGTCGACCGGCGCCAAGTCCGGTCAGCCGCGCACGCATCCGCTGACCTTGATCGAGGAGTCTGATGGTCTGTTGGCGATCGGGTCCAACTATGGGCGCCCGAAGCATCCGGCGTGGAGTGCCAACCTGCTGGCTCACCCCGAGTGCACGATCGAATACAAGGGGCCGCCCCGGCAGTATCGGGCCGAACTACTGACTGGGGATGAACGCGCCGCGGCCTGGGTCAAGGCCGTTGACTTTTACGCCGGCTATGACGCTTACCGCGTCAACTGCGCGCCGCGGGAGATCAGGGTGTTTCGGCTGCGGCCGGTGGACGGCTGAAGCCATCTGCAGGCGTGCCACCAGATCGCTTGAGGCTCGTGCCGCCGCGCTAGTCTCATGGTCGAACGATGCGGTGTCGGTCGTAGGCATGATTCGCGGTCCGAGCCCCCGGGGGCGGTAGCTCAGTTGGTTAGAGCCGTGGACTCATAATCCATTGGTCGCGGGTTC
>JAVROG010000309.1:0-11563 GCA_032162865.1 Mycobacterium sp.
CGATGCCACAGTTTGATCGCGGGGGCGACGGTGTCGACGACTTGCTTGCAGAACGCGGGATCCCATTTGGCGGTCTCTCGGTCCTTGGCGGCAACGTCGTTCATGTTTTCTCCGATGTTTGTGGGCCTGGCCTGTGATGAGGATTACCCGCTGAGGGACTCTCTACATCCATAGAGGATATGGTAATCTCCAATTAAGAGAATGTCATTATCATTTGATGTGGGATACCGCACATCTTGCGAGGTCAGGAGAGGGAAACATGGCCGAAAAGGTTCTTGTCACCGGCGGCTTTGGGTTGGTCGGATCGCAAACGGTGCGCCGGCTGGTCGCCGACGGCCATCGTGTGGTCGCCACCGATCTCGGCACCCCAGCGCAGCGCAAGAAGGCCGGGTCGCTGCCTGCCGGCGCGGAGGCACGCTGGGCGGACCTGACCGATCCGGAGGCGGTGGCGGGTCTGCTCGCGGAGACCGCGCCGACAGTGATCATTCACCTGGCCGCGGTGATCCCGCCGGTCATCTACGGGCAGGCCGAACTGGCGCGTCGGGTCAACGTCGACGCCACGGTGTCACTGCTGCGGGCCGCGGAATCAAGCCCCCGTCCGCCGCGCTTCGTCCAAGCCTCCAGTAATGCCGTGCACGGCTCCCGCAACCCGCACCGCCACCAGGAGTTGCTCACCGCGGACACTCCGGTGGCCCCCTCCGACCTCTACGGGGCCCACAAGGCCGAGGCCGAGCAGCACGTCCGGCTCTCCGATCTGCAGTGGGTCATTCTGCGCCTCGGTGGCGTGATGAGCGTCGACCCCAGCGGCATGCCGTTCACCTTCGACGCGCTGTTCTTCGAGAGCGCGCTGCCGACCGACGGCCGCATGCACAGTGTCGACGTGCGCGACGTTGCGACCGCGTTCGCCGCGGCGGCAACCGCAGATGTAGCCGGTGAAATTCTTCTGGTCGCCGGCGACGAATCTCACCGACTGCAGCAGGGGGAGGTCGGTGCGGCCCTGGCCGCCACCCGCGGCCTCCGCAATGTCTTGCCCGGTGGTCGGCCCGGCGACCCCGGCAGCGACGGAGACTGGTTCGTCACGGACTGGATGGACACCGTTCGCGCCCAGCAGGCGCTGTCATTCCAGCACCACAGCTGGCCGGACATGCTTGCGGAGATGCGCGCTGCGACTGGGTGGCGGCGCTACCCGATGGGGCTGGTCGCGCCTCTGGCCCGGCGTCTACTCAAGCGGCGTGCTGCCTACCGCGATGCGCCGGGGCGCTACGCAAATCCGTGGAGCGCCATCCGCGCAAAAATCGGTGAGCCGAGGCCGGACAAGTCGCTTGTTGGTCTGCTCGGGTAACTGACTACACCCAGCGTCAACAGCGGTCGCGTCGGAAGTTGATTACCCGGCGGCCCTTACAGAGCGTTGTCGCTGCGGTGCTCGCCGACAAATTGTCGCCCGCCCGGCAAGCACCGGGTCAGCTCACCCCGCGTCTAGGAGCAAGGGGAGCGACGGTAGTTCGGCGGCCGGGGTCAACCTGGCAAACAGGTCGATCGCGGCGGCAGTGGCGCGGTCGGCGAACGCCGCGAACTCGCCGAAGGCTATCTGCTCACCGATCCACCGTGACTGTTCGGCGGTTACGCCGATGCGCTGCGGGTCGGACGAGCCGTGCACGATCGCGGTGACATCGCGGTTCTGCTCGTTCCAGGTGGCGGCGAACTGCATCAAGCCCTCGTGGTCACCGGCGGGAAAGAAGCATGCGGGCGTGACGCGAATCGTGAACACGTCGGGGTGCAGGGCAGGGATCTCGAGGTGGACGTGCAAGCGGTAGTCGGTGTTGAGGACGAAGAAGAACTCGCCGTCGTGCCGGCCGCGGAAGTATCGCCGCCCGCGAGTGCACAGGTAGCGTTCAATCAGGTTAGTGCTCAAGGGCTCGCCGCCCAACGGCTCGGTCATGGTATCCAGCGTCCCGATTGTGGCTATGGATATCCTTGAGCAAGAGACAGGGCCGCCAAAGAATCAGTTGAGAATTCGCTGAGCGAACCGAGGCCGTGGGCACCCCCTGGCCAGCATCCGACGAACAGTCAGTCAGACTTGATCCGCGGAATGATCTCGCGCCCAACAACATCGAGATACTCGGACTCGACCAGGTGCGGAATCGTCAAGAGGAACTGATCGATGCCGCAGCCTTGGTACTCGCGGATGCGCTCGACACAACGCTCGGGGGATCCCACGATGAGGCCCGACTCGGGAATGGACGCGAATTCGGCGCGGATCCGTGCCTCCTGCTCGGCGGATTCGGTCGGCGCCAGCAAGACAGTTACCGATATGCGCAGCGTCTGCGGATCACGCTCGGCCGACTCGCAGGCGCGGGCGAGAAAATCCCGCCGCTGGCTCACCTGATGAGGCGACCACCACCGCACATTCAGGCCTTGGGCGGATCTGGCGGCGATGCGCTGGACACGGTCGCCTTCCCCGCCTATCCACAGCGGTGGATGCGGCCGCTGGACTGGTGGCGGATCACAGATGGCGCCGTTCAACGTATAGAACCGGCCGGTGTACGTCGGGTTTGGTTCCGTCCAGACCGCTTTCATCACCTCCAGCGACTCGGCAAGCGCTGATACTCGATCGCGCACCGACGGGAACGGGATGCCGTAAGCGTCGAACTCGCGCTGAAACCAGCCGGCGCCCAACCCCAGATCGAGGCGGCCCTCCGAAATGACGTCCAGCGTGGCGGCCATCTTCGCCAACACCGACGGATGGCGATAGGAATTGCACAGCACGCTGGTGCCAAGGCGCAGCCGGGTGGTGTCTCGGGCCAAGGCGCTCAGCGTCGTCCAGCACTCCAGCAAAGGCAACGAGATCGGTGGCGCACCCGGGTCGTTTTCACTCGAGTCGTCGGCGATGCCGGCGTCCTTCACGTAATCGTCGGGACTGATGGTGAGGAAGTGGTCGCACAGCCACACTGAATCGAAGCCACAACTCTCCGCGGTCTGGCAGACGGCAACCATGTCGCGGTAGGTGCTGACCGCCAGGCCGTTGACAGTCAAAGCCAGGATGAGGCCCACATGAGTATCGGAAGTCATTGTCTAATCTTCACCCGCGTGATCACCAACCGGCACCGGGTCTGGGCGCATTACCTTGGCAATGGGGCGCAGGGTGTACGAGGAGGAGGCCGATAGTGGGATTCGCTGTGGAGCGCTTCGACCATATTGTGTTGAACTGCCGCGATGTTGAGGCCACCGCGGGGTGGTACGAACGGGTGCTCGGCGTGACGCGCCAGAGGTTTGGCGAGTCTAGGACTGCGCTCTGCTTCGGAAATCAGAAGATCAACCTGCGACCGCTCGGAGCGCTGGCCGATGATCCATCCTGGGTTACCGGTTCGGTCGAAGCGGCAGGTTCGGAAGACCTGTGCTTCATCACCCGCGCAACCCCTGATCAGGTACGTGCTCACCTCGTCGACTGCGGGGTGGAAATCGTCGCCGGACCGGTGCCGAGGACCGGCGCTTTGGGCGCGATGACCTCACACTATTGCCGCGATATCGACGGGAATCTGATCGAGATCGCCGTCTACTGAGTGCGGTTCACAGCGGATAGAGCTCCGGCAGGTTCACCACGATGGCCTCTTGGCTGGTGCGGGCGATGACGACTTCGGCGGGTGTGGTCGGGTCGGGGTTCTCTTCCCGGTGCGGCACGAACGGCGGAACGAATATGTAGTCACCGGGTTGAGTCTTGACGCGCACCTCTTGCACGCCGTCGTGAAACACGAACTCCGGGTTGCCACTTCGGACGTAGATCGCGGTCTCGGAGTCCCCGTGGTGATGATTGCCCGAAGCCGTATCGGGCTGGATGTACGTCTCGCCCATCCAGACCTTCTCTGCGCCGACCGACTTTCCGCTGATGGCGGCGAAGCGCTGTAGCCCCTCCGTCTGCGCGGTGTCGGAATCGAGTTCGGCGGCCCTGATGTGATGTACCCGCTTGCGGCGCGCATCAACGTCGGGGAAGTCGGGATGGAATCCATCCGAGGTTGCCATGAGTGCTCCTTCTGCTAGACGAGCAGGTAATTCGAATCCCGATAGGCCTCAAGGAGTCTCAACCAGAGTTCGCTGATCGTCGGGAAGCAGGGCACCGCATGCCATAACCGATCGATGGGTACTTGGCCGGCGACGGCGATGGTGGCCGCGTGCAGTAGCTCGGTGACGCCGGGACCTACCAAAGTCACGCCCAATACGCGGCGGGTATCGACGTCGACCACCATGCGCGCCCGGCCGGCGTACCCGTCGGCGAACAGCTTGGCACCCGTCACGACGTCGCCGATTTCGACGTCGATGATCTTGGCGCGGTGACCGGCTTGCGCGGCCTGCTCGGCAGTCAGTCCCACGGCGGCGGCCTCAGGGTCACTGAAGAATGCCTGCGGCACTGCGTGATGGTCTGCGGTGGTCGCATGTACGCCCCATGGCTCGGTGTCCAGTGACTGGCCCGCGGCGCGCGCACCGATAGCGGTGCCGGCGATCCGGGCCTGGTACTTGCCCTGGTGGGTCAACAGCGCGCGGTGGTTGACATCCCCGGCAGCATAGAGCCAACCATCCTCAACGGCCCGGACTCGGCAGGTGTCGTCAACGTCGAGCCAACTGCCCGGCGTCAGTCCTATTGTCTCCAAGCCGATGTCGTCGGTGAGCGGTGCGCGGCCGGTGGCGAACAGTACTTCGTCAACGGCTAGTTCCGTGCCATCGTCGAGCTCGAGTAAGACACCGTCCCGGGGCCCGGAGCGATGCAGCGCACGGACCGAAACGCCGGTGCGCACATCGACTCCCGCGTCGGCGAGTCCACGCGCGATCAGCTCACCCACGAAAGGCTCCATCCGGGGCAACAACTCGGTTCCCCGAGCCAGCAAGGTCACCGCCGCTCCCAACCCCTGCCAGGCCGTGGCCATTTCGACGCCCACCCCGCCCGCCCCGACGACCGCGAGCCGACCCGGGACCGAACTGCTCTCCGTGGCTTGCCGATTCGTCCATGGTTGGGCTTCGTCGATACCGGGCAGGTCGGGAAGGGCGGGTCGGCTACCGGTACAGACGACGACCGCATGGCGGGCCGTCAACGCAACCGGTTCGCCGCCCGGCACGGAGACAACCACCCGTCGCGGACCATCCAACCGACCATGACCGCGGATCAGTGTGGCGCCGATTCCATCGACCCACTCGGCCTGGCCGGTGTCGTCCCAATCGCTCACATATCGGTCGCGTCGGACGAAGACACCGGCGGGGTTGATCGGTCCGTTGATGGCCTCGCGTGCGCCGTCGACACGGCGCGCATCCGAGATGGCGAGCACCGGACGTAGCAGTGCCTTGCTCGGCACGCAGGCCCAGTACGAGCATTCGCCACCGACCAGTTCGCGCTCGACCACCGCCACGCTCAGACCTGCGGCGCGGGCCCGGTCCGCGACGTTCTGGCCGACCGGGCCCGCGCCGAGTACCACTGCGTCGAATTCCTGCTCCGGCATTGTCAACGATCCTCTCGGTTCGATTCCCCTAACGAAGTTACCCGCGCGGTTGCGCCGCGGCGGTTAGCCGATCAGCAAGCTCGTGCAAGTCGCCGACCACGAGATCCGGCTGCGGCAGGCCGGCGATGCGTAGCTGGCGGGTGTCGGCGACGACCTTTTCGCCGTCCTTGACTACGAGATGTCGGGACGTGGAGCGGATGTCGATGCGGTGACAAGCGTCAGCCGCGTGCCCGACGATGCGTTCGTCTTCCTCGTAGAACGCATCCATCGCGGGCCACGCGAATGCCACTCTGCCCGAGAGGATTCCGGCATAGGGCGGCAGTCCGGTGTGTTGCCACGCGCTATGGCTGGCTTCGCGCTCTGAGACGTTGACGGCGAACCACTGGGTCTTCCCGAGATCCTGGTGGGCAGTCACCCGGTCCTCGGTAATCAGGATGCCCGATGCCACGTCGCCGCGCGAAAAGTAGGCCACCGGGTAGCGTCCCGGTTCGTGCAACAGCACAACGTCCTCGCTGTCGACGATCCACCGGTCGGCGAAGCGCACCCGCATCCGGCGGCGCAACGGCTCTACGAACAGCAGTCGCGATGGCAGTGGCTGCCTGGTGAGGAAGTGCCCTACTGATCCGGTAGCCAGCGGTCCCTGCTGCCATGCCAATCCCATCGTCGTGTCCCTTCTGGCGCGGAAGCAGTTGTTGCAGAATATTTTTGATCCGCCCCGGGCTACTCCGGATCGATGACCACAACCATTTTTCCGCCCGCTCCACCTGCCTCCATCACTCGGTGTGCTTCACGGATCTGGTCGAAGGAGAACACCCGGGACGGCGTCGCATCGAGTCGGCCCTCGGCAACCTGTTTCGCGATGTCGGCCAGTGGTACGTCGGATACGGGGTACCCGGGGTTGCCGAACACTGGACTGGCGAAGAGGTTGAGGTTCACCCCACTGGCCATCTGCGCCAATGGGTTGAAGTTGGCGATGGGTGCAAGCCCGCCCAGCCATCCGGCGATGCAGACGGTGCCGCCGCGGCGCACTATGTCAAGCGAGTCGAGGACGGCGCTGTTGCCGATGAGGTCGAGGACGGCGTCAATCTGCTTGGCTTCGGCAATGTGGGCGGCTAGGTCTGGCCGCTCCAGCTCGACACGCGAAGCGCCCAACTTCTCGAGCATGGGAAAGCGTTCGGGGTTACGGGCGGTGGCAATGACTTTGGCACCGCCGGCAACTGCCATCTTGAGTGCTGCCTGACCAAATGACGATGTCGCGCCGCGGATACCAACGTCTGTCCCGGCGCCAGATTCTGGTTGCGAAATAAGTAGGTCCACGCCGACGCGTAGGTCTCCGGCAGCGCGGCCAGCCGAGACCACGGTAGATCGGCGTCGATCAGTGCAACGTTCGCCGCACGTACGCGGGTGTATTCGGCATAGCTGCCGTTGATCGTTCGCCCGAGGCCGCCCATCAGGGCTGCCACCTTCGCGCCGACTGGGAACTCGCCTCCCGGGCAAGCGTCGACAATGCCGACGCACTCGATGCCGCTTACTTCAGCGGCTTCGGCCCATTCGCCGCGGCGCATGTGCATCTCAGCATGGTTGAGGCCGAAACCTTTGACCTCGATCACCACCTCGCCGTCCCTGGGCAACGGCTTGGGTATATCGGTGTAGACCATTTTGTCGAGTCCGCCGAAGCCGGCCAGGATAATCGCGCGCATCGTCGCACCCTCATGCTGGTCACGTACGACCGCAGGTGCTGTCGGCAGCACGTTCAGGTCCTCTTCAAGAACAGCCATAAGCGTTGCCTTTCGAGAATGCGGGCGGCCTAGTTATCCCTACACTGGGATATATATCCCAGTATTATGGGCTAGCAAACCCAAAAGTGTCCAGGGTGCGACTGGTGTCAGGAGCTGCGTCGGCGTCGGGATGCCGACGCCCGGCTCTTAGTGGCCTTCGCGGGAGCCGCAAAGGAGCGCACATATTCGACGGCGGCTTGCAGTGCCGCGCTCAACGGAGCTGGGTCGCCGGTCGCGTAGGTGATCATCGCGCCGCCCTGGTGTGCGGCCACCAGCGCTACCGCGAGGTGTCGTGGATCGGCTTCGGGGAGTAGCTCTTTGCGGCGTCGCATTTCGGTCAGACCGACGCGAAACAGTTCGATCCACTCGTCGTATCCGGCGGAAAGATCGGCGTGAATTTCGTCGTCGGCGTCGATCAGTTCACCGGCCAATGAACCATAGACGCATCCGCCCCGGCGATAGACGGTGTCGACATCGGCCATGCATGCGTCGGCCCAGGTCTGCAGCGCCTCGAAGCTGTCCAGTGCGCCCAGTTGCGGCCTGGTGTGAAACGTCTGTACATGGCCGCGTCGTGCAGCGATGACGTGCCGGGTCAAATCGCGTTTGTCGCGGAAGTAGTGTGCGATTTGGGAGCCGCCCACTTCGGCGGTGGTTCGCACTTCGTCAATACTGGTGTTGGCAATGCCGCGCTCGAACATCAACCGGGCGGCGACATCAACGATGCGAGCCCGGGTGGCCAGGCCCTTGCTGGTGAACCGTGATGAAGAATCGCCGGACACGTTGTTGCCCCGGTCAGCTCGGTTGTGGAGTACTCGAGACCGCGCGCCGCGCGCGCGGACGCCGTGGTGGCCGCGGGACTCGTTCGGTCGGGTCGGCGGCGAACATGCGCAGATAGTTGACGGCGAATCGGACCGCGTCGGCATGCGGCCATTCCTGCCGGTAGGTGTACGCGAGGGTGCCGCCTCCCTGGTGAGCGCTGACGATGACCAAGGCCAGCCACCTCGGGTCGGCGTCGGGGAGGAGGAGATCGCGACCCTTCATCCGCTGGATCGCCTGTTCGAGCAGTTCAATCCACTGCCAGTAGCCGGCGCCCAGGGCGACGCGGGTGGCCTCATCGGGCTTGGACAGCTTGGCGGCCAAGGCGTGGTAGGTGGGTGTACCGGTGGAGCCGATGCGCCGCAGGTAGCGCATGTTGAGGTCGATCCAACGCTCGAAGTCGTCGAACGACTCGAGTGCGCCCAGCTTGGGCTGGCGGTGAAATTCCAGGACCGCATCCATCTGCCTCGCGATGACTGCGCGAACTAGCGCGCGCTTGTCGGCGAAATAGTGGGCGAGCTGCGAGCCGCTGACCGACGCCGCCTTGCGCACGTTGTCCATGTTGAATGCGGACAGGCCCTCGTGGACGATCAGGTCTGCGGCCGCGTCCACGATCCGGTTGCGGGTCGCCCGCCCTTTGGAGGTTAGCCGCTTTTCGTCGTCACCGTCCGGGCGGTCCATGGCGCCAGGCTATCCCGGCAGCCCGGGTCATTATGGGATATCCAGCCCACTAAAATAATGCGTCGCGAACGAAGGTGTCGGCGATCCCGCGGGCGGCGGTCAGGCGACCGCGTATACGCGGACAAGAAAGTCACGAATCAGTTCGGCGACTTCCCCCAGTGCCGATTCCAGCAAGAAGTGCCCGCCGTCCAGCAGGTGGATCTCGGCCCCGGGGAGGTCGTCGGCGAACGCGCTCGCGCCGTCCGGGCCGAATATTTCGTCACCGCGTCCCCACACCGCAAGCAGCGGAACCCCCGAAGCCCGGAAGTAGTCGTGCAGCCGTGGGTACAGCGGGGCATTGGTGGCGTAGTCGCGAAACAGCTTCAGTTGCAACAGATCATTGCCGGGCCTCGAGATCAGCCCGAAGTCGTGATGCCAGCACTCGGGGTCCACCAACGTCTCGTCAACCACGCCGGTGAGGTATTGCCATTTGGTGGCATCCAGTGTGAGGAACTGACGCACCGCGGCTTCTGTTTCGGCGGTCTGCTCCGCTTGGTAGGCCCACACCACTTTCCAGAAGCTCTCCACGAACCCGGCGTCGTATCCATTGCCGTTCTGGGTGATGATCGCGGTAACCGCCGCCGGATTGCCAACCGACAACCGCCAGCCGATCGGTGCGCCGTAGTCCTGGACGTACAGCGCGTACCGGTCGATACCCAGGGCGCGCAGCAACCCTGCCGTCAGTTCGGTGAGCGCATCGAAGGTGTAATCGAACTCCTCGACGGCCGGTGCGTCGGACAAGCCGAAGCCCAGATGATCCGGTGCGATTACGTGGTAGCGGTCGGCGAGCGCCGGAATCAGATGGCGGAACATGTACGAACTCGTCGGGAACCCATGCAGCAGAAGCAATGCGGGCGCATCGGGGTCACCCGCTTCCCGATAAAACAGCCGGTGGCCGTCGACGGTGGCATAGCGATGATGAACGGCCATTGGGCTCCCTCCCGAGCCAATTTTGGGTTATACAACCCAGTATGTACCAAAGTCGGGAAGTCGCAACAGGCAACCGGCCACGTATTGACCCGATTGCGCAGGTGCAATAATCTGGGCCATTCGTCCCAGTATCTGTGGTGTGGATTCCACGAGGAGACGCAAGTGGGCCAGCTTGTTTCGGTGAATGTGGGCATGCCCAAAGATGTCCAGTGGCGCGACAAGATCGTGCACACCGGGATCTGGAAGACGCCGGTAGATGGACCGGTGATGGCTTGCCGGCTCAACCTCGACCGTGATGGCCAAGGTGACCTCGGCGGCCATGGCGGCGAACAACGCGCGGTAATGGTCTACCAGACCGAGTCGTATGATTTCTGGACGAAATTTCTCCGGCGCGACGACCTACGACCGGGGCACTTCGGGGAGAACTTCACCGTCAGCGGGCTTGCCGATGACGATGTCTGCATCGGCGACCGGTACCGCATCGGTGACGCGGAGTTCGAGGTTACCCAACCACGTGTCACGTGTTTTCGGATCGGCCTGCGTCTCGATGAGCCCGAGATGCCCAGTCTGCTTGTCGCTCATCGGCGTCCGGGATTCTACTTCCGGGTCATCACTGAGGGAAAGGTGCAGGCCGGCGACGACATCGTGCGGACCCGCCGCGGTCCTCACCAGCTCAGCGTTTCCGACATCGACGCGTTGCTGTATCTGCCGGACCGAAACATCGACCAACTCCGCAAGATCGTCGACGTTCCAGCGTTGAGTCCAGGATGGCAGCAGTCCTTCCACGAACTGCTGGCTGCTCATGAAAGCTCCGGTGTCGCGGGGGTCCCGCCGATCGGAGTTGAACCGGGCTGGAACGGATTTCGCCGGTTGCGGGTGATCTCTGTCCATCGGGAGAGCCCGTCGGTGTTGTCGATTCGGCTGGGGGCCGAGGACTCCGTTCCGCTGCTACCCGGACTTCCGGGTCAGTACCTGACGGTGCGAATCCCCGGCGCGGCCGAACCGGCACCACTGCGCAGCTACTCCCTGTCGGGCGAGCCCCGCAACGGCGAGTACCGCATCAGCGTCAAACGTGAAGACCACGGGGTGGTGAGCCGTTGGCTACACGCCCACATCGAGCCGGGATCCGTCATCGAAGCCGCCGCTCCCCGGGGTGACTTCTTTCTTACCGAGGACAGCACTCCGGTCATCCTGCTTTCTGCGGGCATCGGGGTGACGCCGGTGCTGGCGATGTTGCATGCGCTAACGGCAGCGGCCAGCGGCCGCGACATCTGGTGGTTGCATACTGCCCGCAACCGCGAAACCGATGCATTCGCCGCAGAAGTCACGGATTTGACCAAGACGCTGCCGCTGGCGCGACAGCTATTGTTCTACACCGAAACTCAGGGCCGTCTGGACCGGCACGTCATCGCCGCGCTGGGTCTGCCGACCAATGGTGTCGCCTACCTCTGCGGCCCAACAAAATTCATGACCGACATGCATGATGCCCTGGTCGCCATTGGCATGGATCCCGCACGAATCCGCAGTGAATTGTTCGGTGCTTTACCGGCCATCAACCCGGGTGTCGTTGGCGCTCCGCGGAAACCGCCGCACCCGCCCGCCGGGCGGCCGGGTACCGGGCCGTCGATCACCTTCGCGCGCAGCGGTTTGACGGTCAACTGGTCGCCGGACTATGGAACCATCCTCGACCTCGCTGAATCCTGTGATGTGCCGACCCGGTTCTCCTGTCGGAGCGGGGTCTGTCACATCTGTGTCACCGGAGTCGTCGCGGGGACGACGACATACGTTCAGCCGCCGCTCGAACTGCCCAAGGTCGGCGAGGTGCTCATCTGCTCG
>JAVROG010000310.1:0-2862 GCA_032162865.1 Mycobacterium sp.
CCAGTGCAGCGGGCCGAAGGTGACGACGCCGAGACCGCTACCGAGAAGCTGAACACTCGCGATATCCAGGGCGAGAACACCGAGAACACCGTAGACACCGGACGGCGGCGCCGTGGCGGCAGTGGCGGGCTCAGCGCTCAGGACCTGCTACGCCGCGAGGGCAGGCTCTAGTCCGCCTGCTCGGGCTTATCCGGTTTGGCCTGCACGATCGCCGAGACCTCTTCGTTCTCTTTTTGCTTTTCCTGTGCTGCCTCAGGGTCATTGGCCAGCAGCACCTGCAACGCGTTATTCAGGAACGCGACCGTCGGAATGGACAGCAGGGCGCCGATGATCCCGCCCAGCACTCCGCCGGTGGCAATGGCCAGCACCACCGCCAACGGGTGGATCGACACCGCACGACCCATCACCAGTGGTTGCAGCACGTGTGCCTCGATTTGATTCACCAGAATGAGCAAACCGAGGGTGAGCAGCGCATAGAGCAAGCCTTTGGCCAGCAGCGCCACCACCACGGCCAGCAGGCCCGAAACCAGGGCACCGATCAGTGGCACGAAAGCGCCCAGGAAGACGATTGATGCCAGTGGTAGGGCGAGCGGCACGCTCATGACCGCCAGCCCGGCGCCCACGCCGGCCGCATCGGTCAGGGCGACCAGGAACGTGGCCCGGATATAACCGGTCAGCGCCCCATATCCGGCGTGGCCGGCCTCGTGGACGCGGTCACGGACATGGGCCGGGAAGATCTGCTGGACGTACTTCCAGATGTTGCGGCCGCCGTACAGGAAGAAAATCAGCGTGAACAGCACCAACACTGCCGCGGTGACCAATTCGGTGATGGTCGCCGCGGTGGACAGCGCACCGCTGGTCACCTTCGCCTGGTTGTTGCGCAGCGCCTCGATCGCGGCGTTACCCGCGTTGTCGATCTGCTCCCGGCGCAGGTGCACCGGCCCTTCGACCAGCCATCTGCGGCTGGTGTCAATGCTGCGCTCGACCTGCTTGACGAGGTCAGGCAAACCGTCGATGAACTGGCTCACGACGAACGCCAGGATGCCGCCCAGGATGGCGAACCCGCTCAGCAAGACCAGCAGCACCGCGCCACCGCGCGGCAGACCCCGCTGGTCCAGCCAGTCCACCGCCGGCACCAGCAACGCGCTGAGCATCAACGCCAGCAACACCGGTACGACAATGATTTCGAGCTTGGCGACCACCCACAGCACCGTGACGGCGGCGGCCACGATGACCAACAGCCGCCACGACCATGCCGCTGTTTTTCGAACCAGGGGGCTTACCGCATCGTCGTCGAGAGTTGTCGACATCTGCCAAGCCTAACGGGGTAGCGCGGCGGACCCCCCGCAAACACAGTCGGCACGATCCGGTTACGACCCAAAAACGACCCCGACACGTCGGCGACGTGCATCGATGCCATCGGCCCCGGCGCGGTTACGCTGATGCGATGCCGCACGACGCCCCCGCCCGCAAGCTCGCGGGGTTACGTCTGGCTCGCGGCGGGGCGCCCGCGCGCGGGAGGTACTGGTGGCTTCGGTGGGCGGTTGTTGTCGTCGTCGCAGCGGTGCTGGGCGTTGAGGTCGCGCTGGGGTGGGATCAGCTGGCCAAAGCCTGGATGAGTCTGTACGAGGCCAAGTGGTGGTGGCTGGTCGCCGCGATGGTGGCCGCGGCGGCGTCGATGCACAGTTTCGCGCAGATCCAGCGCACCCTGTTGCGGTCCGCGGGAGTGCACGTCAAACAATTGCGTTCGGAGGCAACGTTTTACGCCGCAAACGCGATGAGCACCACGCTGCCCGGCGGGCCGGTGATTTCGGCGACGTTCCTACTGCGTCAGCAGCGCATCTGGGGCGCCTCGACTGTGGTGGCGTCGTGGCAGCTGGTGATGTCGGGCGCGCTACAGGCGGTGGGGCTGGCGGTGCTCGGGTTGGGTGGCGCGTTCTTCCTGGGGGCCAAGAACAACCCGTTCTCGCTGTTGTTCACCCTGGGCGGTTTCATCGCACTGCTACTGCTGGCACAGGCGGTGGCGTCCCGCCCGGAACTGATCGAAGGGATCGGCAGCAAGGTCTTGTCGTGGGTCAATTCGATCCGCGGCAAACCGGCCGACACCGGTCTGGAGAAATGGCGCGAGATCCGGATGCAGCTCGAGTCGGTGAGCTTGAGCCGGCGCGATCTGGGGGTGGCGTTCAGCTGGTCGCTGTTCAACTGGATCGCCGACGTCGCTTGCCTGACGTTTGCGGCGTACGCGGCCGGTGACCACGCCTCGGTAGCCGGGTTGACGGTCGCCTACGCGGCGGCGCGCGCGGTCGGGACGATTCCGCTGATGCCGGGCGGCCTGCTGGTCGTCGAGGCCGTGCTGGTCCCCGGATTGGTGTCCAGCGGCATGGCGCTGCCGAATGCCATCTCGGCGATGCTGATCTACCGGCTGATCAGCTGGCTGTTCATCGCCGCGATTGGCTGGGTGGTGTTCTTCTTCATGTTCCGCGCCGAAAGGACGCCCGCGGCGTATTCCGACGACCCGCCCACCGATCCGGGGATCCGAGCGCGGGGCGGACTGAACCCGCTGGCCGATCCGGCTGAAACGGCGCTACAGGGGCCCGTGCCCCCGCCGAACGTGGGGCCTACGGACGAATCACTCGTTCGACGCGGACATTAGGCCCACGCTCGGCGCCGAAGGACGCTCGCCCGACGGTCAGTTGCCGGCGCGCGGCGGGCCGGGCAGCGGCGCCGGCATCGGCCCAGTCCCGGCGGGTGGGCTCGCAGGCACGCCGCCCGCCGCAGGCACTGCACCCGCCGCAGGCACGCCGCCAGTCGCAGGCACTCCGCCAGTCGCAGGCACTCCGCCAGTCGCAGGCACTCCGCCCG
>JAVROG010000311.1:0-20423 GCA_032162865.1 Mycobacterium sp.
GGCGGAGATCGTCGCGTTCCTCACCCGTAAGTGGCAGCAAGAACTCGACTACTCGTTGCGCAAGAGCTTGTGGAGTTTTCACGACAACCGCATCGCGGTGCGGTTTCAGTACGAATGCCACAACCGCACCGGTCAGTGGTTCCGCAGCTACGGCAACGAATTGTGGGAGTTCACTCCGGCGGGGCTGATGGCGCGCCGCGAAGCCAGCATCAACGACGTCCCGATCACCGAGTCCGAGCGGCGCTTATTCGGTCCACGCCCCGAGAATGAGCATGGCGTGGCGTTTCCGCTCTGGTGAGCCCGCCCGACGACGATGCGGGCCGCTGGCGGCCCGAGGAGGAGTCGGGCAATCAAACCTTAGACGGGCGGGTAGGCGGGCGGCGGATATCCGTTGCCGGATTCAACACCGCGCAAACCCCAGGTGAGGTAGCCGAAGAAAAATTCGATCTCGTCGCTTCCGTCGTAGTCAGGAGACGGGTCCATCACTCCACCTCTTCCCTCTTGATCGAAACGCGAGTTCCCTCTTGATCGACACGCGACCGGGTCCGTTATCGGAGTCTAGTCCCATCCGCGTCGCGGCGACAGGCGCGGCTTTGCCTAAACTGTCCAACCAGTTGATTGATCCGGTAGCGACGATAGTGAGTACCCATGGCATCCGAGAGTGGCCTTTCACGCCGTGAGGAGTTGCTGGCGGTCGCCACCAAGTTGTTTGCGGCCCGCGGCTATCACGGCACTCGGATGGACGATGTCGCCGATGTGATCGGGCTGAACAAGGCAACGGTCTACCACTACTACGCGAGCAAAGCGCTGATCCTTTTCGACATCTACCGCCAAGCCGCCGAGGGCACCTTGGCCGCCGTGCACGACGACCCGTCCTGGACGGCCCGCGAGGCGCTCTACCAGTACACCGTGCGGCTGCTGACGGGCATCGCCGGCGATCCTGAGCGGGCCGCCGTGTACTTCCAGGAGCAGCCCTACATCACCGAGTGGTTCACCGCCGAACAAGTCGCCGAGGTTCGCGAGAAGGAAGTTCAGGTGTACCAGCACGTGCACGGCCTGATCGACCGCGGGATCGCCAGCGGCGAGTTCTACGAGTGCGACTCGCATGTGTTGGCGCTCGGTTATATCGGGATGACGTTGGGTAGCTACCGTTGGCTGCGGCCGAGCGGACGGCGCTCGGCCAAGGAGATCGCCGCCGAGTTCAGCACCGCGCTGTTGCGCGGTTTGATTCGCGACGAGGCGATCCGCACCACGGCCCCGCTGGGGCCCTGATCTTCCGCCGATCTAGTTGAAGATCGGCGGAATGATGTGCAGCGCGTCGCCGAGAGCGCCGCTGAGCGTGGACAGCACCGTCACTGGCGGTTGGCTGAATTGGGGGCTGATATAGAGATTCAGCCCGGGGTTGATCGACGGAACCCAGGGATAGGCGTCCGGGAAGTATTCGGGTCCCCAGAAGCCGGCCTCTACGCCGATCTCCACCCCAGCGCCGTAGGGTCCCATCCACAGGCTTTGCGCAAAGGAATAGGCAACGTTGAGCGGATTGGGGATATTGATCAGGCCGGCCGGTGTCGGCAGATCCGCGTAGCCGTAGTCGGAATAGCCCAGGTCGACCATCACTCGCAGTGCCGGTTGAAAGATGTCGGCGATCGGCGGGCCGGCGTAGGGGATGTCGCGAATCGGCTGCAGCAGCGGCAGGTCCTGCGTCAGGAACATGAAGTACTTGGTGTTACCCGCGTATCCGGGCGACGTCGGCAGCTGGATTGCGTCGGTGGCCGACAACGTCGGGTAGCTGCCGTGCACGTAGAAGTAGCCCATGAGGGCGTTGACGTCGGCCAGGATGTTGGTCGGGTACTGGGGGGCGTGGGCGACGCCGTCGTACTGGGCGGTGTAGACGTACGTCTCGTAGGGGTTGTTCGCCGGCAGCGCGCCGTTGAACGGCACGTCCAGGCCCGGGATGTAGAAGCCGGGGAAGCGCGCCAGCAGGCCCCCGTTGGGGTTGTTGCCGGCCGCGGCCAAGATGAAGGCCAGCCTGTCTGTGTTAGGCGAGCCGGCCGCCATCAGATTGACGATCTCGTTGTTGACGATTGAGGCGCTTTGCGAGTAGCCGAATGTCACCACATTGTTGCCGGCTGCCAATTGCTGGTTGATCGCGCCATTCAGCAGAGACACACCCTTGGCCACGGATTCGTTGTACGTCATGTTGCCCAAGTTGCCTGTGATGGGCCAGAACTGCTCGGGTGTGAACAGGCCCAACCCGCTCGCCTGCGGGTAAATCGGCTTGATGTAATCGTTCAAGTCTTCGTTGATGTAGTTCACCGTGGGCGCCGGGTTGCCGGTGCCCCCCATGATGAGCGCGGTGATCGGGTTGGCCGATAGCAGCGACGCGGCGCCCCCGCCGGATGTGCCCACCGGTGCGGCCGTCGCTGGCTGCCCCAGCAGGGCTTGAAACCCATTCAGCAGGGCGTCGTTGAACGCTTCTGCCTGCGTGTACGTTTGCGCCGCAGCACTCAGCGCTTGGGTGAACCCGCTTTCGAAAGCCGACACCCGCCGGACGACCGCTTGGTACTCCTGGCCGTGGGCATTGAACAGCGCGGTGATTGCTGCGGAAACCTCATCCTCGGCGGCGGCCAGCACACCGGACGTTTGGCCTGCCGCCGCGGCATTGGCCGCGTGCATCGCCGCCGCGATCCCATTCACATCGGTTGCCGCTGCCGCGAGTGACTCAGGGGCAGTGAGTAGGTACGACATATCCCCGTCCTTCCCCGCTATTCGTAACCGCGGGTATTAGGTAATGCTCAGAGGGTAGAGCGGTCGTGCCGTGAATTCCGGCGTTTGGGCAACCTTCTTAGCCGCGGTCTAGATACCGGCCTTGAGGTGCTTGTCGAGGAAGGCGATTTGGTCGGCGACGACGCGCTCGAATGCGTCGTCGACGTAGATTCCGAAATGGCCCTCGGGGTAGGTCTTGGTTTCGCCGCGCGGCGCTTTGGCGGCATAACGCAGGGTTGGTCCCGCGGGCGCTACCGAATCGGTTTCACACACGCAGAACAGGATTGGGCACGGGATCTTCG
Source organism: Mycobacterium sp. (assembly GCA_032162865.1). Lineage (GTDB taxonomy): Bacteria > Actinomycetota > Actinomycetes > Mycobacteriales > Mycobacteriaceae > Mycobacterium. The sequence continues at coordinate 3,069 of JAVROG010000311.1, forward strand.
TGGCGCTTCGGCCCGGGCGGTAGATCAGCACGTTCAGCCCAACACGGGCGGCCACCTCGTTGCGCATCTGCACGCCGTCCGGAACCAATCGCAGATAGCCCGAGTACGCGTCGGGTGCGGTCATCAAGGCAACCTCCCCCGGATGCCCTGCCGTCGGGATCATCACCGGAGGTTTGCCCCGCCGGGTCGCGACGATGTCGCGCACCGCCAGTGCCGTCACGCGCGCCGCGGTCACCGGGTTGATCGCACCGATGGACGCAAGGCCGTCGGTGAACGGGCACTGTGCGACGGCGGCCGCGATGCCCGGCAGCCGCGCTGCTGAGGCAATCACGTGACCACCCCCGAAAGAAGTGCCCCACAGGGCGATTCGACCCGGGTCTACTCCCGGCAGGCCGCGCGCGTACCGGACGGCCGAAGCCCAGTCGTCCAGCTGCATGGTGATGTCGAGCAGCTGGCGGGGCTCGCCTTCGCTGTCGCCGAAGTTGCGGTAGTCGAACACCAGGCACGCATAGCCGGCCGCGCTGAATCGCTCGGCGTAGGCGTCCAGTCGCATCGTGCGCACCGCCCCCAGTCCGTGCGCCATGACCAGCAGCGGCACCGGATCGGCACTGTCGGGTCGATACAACCACGCGCTGACCCGGTCGGTGCCGGAGGTGAACCAGACATCCTCGCGCTGTGCCATAGCGCAACCATAATGCGGCTATATCCCCCGCCAAATTATGGACTACTGTCTAGAAAAGTTGCAGCGTCGCGCCCGAGGATGGAGGACACTCATGGCGATTCGCGTCGCCCATGTGGGCACCGGAAATGTCGGTGGGTTGGCTCTCGCCGCACTCATTACCAACCCGCAGTTCGAACTGAGCGGGGTGTGCGTTTCCACGCCGGAGAAGGTGGGCAAGGACGCCGGCGAGCTTTGCGGAGTTGGCCTGGACTCCCCGGTCCAAACCGGCATCAAGGCCGTCGACGACCTCGATGCGTTACTGGCGACCAAGCCGGAGTGCGTGGTCTATTGCGCGATGGGTGATACCCGGTTGCCGGATGCGATGGGCGACGTGATGCGCATCCTGGCTGCCGGCGTCAACGTCGTCGGATCGTCGCCCGGCCTACTGCAGTATCCCTGGGGCGTGATGCCGGACAAGTACATTGCCCGGGTGGAATCCGCTGCACAACAAGGTAATTCGAGTATTTTTATCACCGGCGTCGACCCCGGATTCATCAACGACCTCATCCCGTTCGCACTCGCCGGCACCTGCCAGCGCATCGAGACGGTGCGGTGCATGGAGATCCACGACTACGCGAGTTACAACGGCGCCGAAGTCATGCACTACATGGGATTCGCCCAACCCATGGACGAGATTCCGATGCTGCTGCAACCTGGTGTGCTCAGCATCGCGTGGGGCACAGCGATCAGACAGCTGTCGGCCGGCCTGGGCATTGAGATCGACGAGATCACCGAGTCCTACCAACGGGAGCCGGCGCCGGAGGACTTCGACATCGCGGTCGGCCACGTGGCCAAGGGCACTGTGGCCGTCCTGCAATTCGAGATCCGTGGCATGGTCAACGGCCGCCCCGCGGTCGTCATCGAGCACATCACCCGGTTGCGGCCCGATCTACGGCCCGACTTGCCGCAGCCTGCTGCGGGCACCGGCTCATACCGCGTCGAGATCACCGGGGAACCCTCCTACGCGGTGGACATCGTGCCGACCAGCCGGAAGGGCGACCACAACCACGCGGCGATCGCCGGCGCCGCCGGCCGGATCGTCAATTCCATCCCGGATGTAGTCGAGGCGCCGCCCGGCATCAGGTCCACGCTGGACCTGCCGCTGGTCACCGGAAAAGGGCTCTTCGCGCCGGACGACTTCGTGGTCACGGCGAACCCGATTTAATAACTGAAAGGAGCTCGCTGCAATGGAACGACCAGGACGGGTCGAGGGCAAGGTTGCGCTGATCAGTGGCGGCGCCCGGGGCATGGGCGCCGAGGACGCGCGACTGTTGGTGGCCGAAGGCGCGAAGGTCGTCATCGGCGACATCCGCGACGACGAGGGCAAAGCGCTGGCCGCCGAGATCGGTGACTCGGCGCGCTACGTCCACCTCGACGTGACCCAGCTCGACCAGTGGGAAGCCGCCGTCGCGACGGCCACCGGCGAATTCGGGAAACTTGACGTGCTGGTCAACAACGCAGGCATCGTCGCGGCGGGGCCACTGCGGGAGTTCCGGATGGACAAGTGGCAGCAGGTGATTGACGTCAACTTGACCGGCACATTTCTGGGCATGCGGGCTTCCATCGACGCGATGACCGCGGTCGGCAGCGGGTCGATCATCAACGTCTCTTCGATCGAGGGGATTCGTGGCGCGCCGATGGTGCATCCGTATGTCGCGTCTAAGTGGGCGGTGCGTGGCATCACCAAGTCGGCGGCTCTGGAACTTGCGCCGCTGAACATCCGGGTGAATTCGCTGCACCCCGGTTTCATTCGCACCCCGATGACCGCCCACCTGCCCGAGGACATGGTCACCATCCCGCTCGGCCGGCCCGCCGAGTCGCGCGAAGTGGCAACCTTCGTCGTGTTTCTCGCCAGCGACGAGTCGTCCTACGCAACGGGCAGCGAGTTCATCGTGGACGGCGGTCTGGTGACCGACGTGCCCCATAAAGATTTCAGTGCCGGATGAGGTTTTAGCGCATGCTGGCGAGCCTCGCCGCCGTGGTGGGCTCAAAGCAGGTCGTCACCGACCCCGACGTGTTGGCGGGCCGCAGCGTCGACCACACGGGCCGGTATCGCGGCCGGGCCAGTGCGCTGGTACGGCCCGGTTCGGCCGACGAGGTTGCCGAGGTGTTGCGGGTGTGCCGGGACGCGGGCGCGCACGTCACCGTGCAGGGCGGGCGCACTTCGCTGGTCGCCGGCACCGTTCCCGAGCACGACGATGTGTTGCTGTCCACCGAAAGGCTCGGTGCGATAAGTGATGTCGATGTCGTAGAGCGCCGGGTGGTGGCCGGTGCCGGTGCGACGCTGGTGGCGGTGCAAGGTGCGGCGACGGCGGCGGGCCTGGTGTTCGGCGTGGACCTGGCGGCTCGCGACACCGCAACCGTCGGCGGCATGGCTTCGACCAATGCCGGCGGCTTACGCACGGTCTGTTACGGCAACATGGGCGAGCAGGTAGTCGGCCTGGATGTGGCGCTGCCCGACGGTTCGGTGCTGCACCGGCACAGTCGAGTTCGTCGCGACAACACCGGCTACGACCTGCCATCGCTGTTCGTCGGCGCCGAGGGCACCCTCGGTGTCATCACCGCGCTGGAGCTGCGATTGCATCCCACCCCGTCGCACCGGGTGACGGCCGTGTGCGGGTTCGACGATCTCGAGGCTCTGGTCGACGCCGGTCGGGTGTTCGCTGAGGTGGACGGCATTGCGGCGTTGGAGTTGATCGACGGCCGGGCCGCGGCCCTGACCCGCGAGCACGCGGGTGTGGGTGCCCCGGTCGCGGGTGACTGGTTGCTGTTGGTGGAATTGGCCGCCGACCACGATCAGACAGACCGGCTCGCTGAGCTGCTCGACGGTGTGGGTTCTGAGCCCGCGGTCGGGGTGGACGTGGCTGCGCAGCAACGACTGTGGCGTGTTCGGGAGTCGTTGGCCGAGGTGCTGGGCGTGTACGGGCCGCCGTTGAAGTTCGACGTATCGTTGCCCTTGCCGGCTATCAGTGGGTTTGCCCGGGACGCGGTGACGTTGGTGCACAGCCACGTGCCCGACGCGTTGCCGGTGTTGTTCGGACATATCGGCGAGGGCAATCTGCACCTGAACGTGCTGCGCTTCCCGCTCGACCGCGAGCAGGCGCTGTACGCCGAGATGATGGACCTGATTGCCGGGTGTGGCGGCAACGTCAGCTCCGACCACGGCGTCGGGACTCGCAAGCGGCCCTACCTGGGGATGTCGCGGGAGCCCGCCGACATCGCCGCGATGCGGACCGTGAAGGCGGCACTGGACCCGACGGGCTACCTCAACGCGGCAGTGTTGTTCAGTCCCCCTGGCGGCGACCCGCTTCGCCCGGCTCCGCCGGGCTCGCGATCGCCTCAGTCCTGAAGGTCAGTCCCCTTGATGCCGACGGCATGCCGTAGTTGCGCCAGGAACTGATCGGCATCGTCGCTGCGCACCACGTAGTGCGATATCGCGATCCGGATCACCGTCGCCGCTTTCACCGCGGCATTGGGACCGGGAAGCAGCCGTTGCAGACCTTCGCGCATCTCCGGGATGACGCGAGACACCGCCGGAATCACATGCTCTGGTTCGACGTCCACCATGCGCACGCCCGAGTACGAATACTGGTAGTCAACGATGAACCGCAGCGCCGCATCGAGTCTCTCGACGCCCTTCAGTCCTATCGTCGCCCGCCCCAATCCACTCTCGAAGACCTGGCGTTCGTACTGCGAGAACGCCGAGAGCAACTCCTCTTTGGATGCGAACCAGCGGTAGAGCGTGGGGCGGGATACGCCGGCCTGCGTCGCGACTTCCGACAGGCTGAGTTTCGTCTTGCCGCTGCGGGCCAGCACCTCTGCGGTGGCCGCCAGGATCCGCTGGCGCGTCGAGGTGTCGGCCTCGAAGGCTTCATTCACTGGCGACGGCTGGCTCATGATTTCTCCTGTGGCGGCGTAGGAGGCCTCTGAGGGCGGGGCGGTCTGGGCCGCACCAGCACCGACTGTTGGATGGCGCCAACGGCGCCGTCTTCGTCGAACAACGTCCCGATCGTGGTCCCGATACCGTCCGGCCCGTAGCTGGTCTCCGCGCGAATGCCCACCCATTCCCCGTCCGGGACCCGAAACACGTGCACGGCAACGTCGGTGTTGAGGAACGTCCATTTGGTGATGTCCAGCTTGCTGCCGATGCCGTTGGCGCAGTCGGCCACCGCGAACAGCCGCTCCAGCGGGGTCATCGCTTCCCCGGCGACAAGGTCGGCGATCGGCTTGATCCAGGATTCGCCCGGGCCCGGGGTCAGCCGCTCAGTCAGCCAGAGCCACTCCAAGCTGTGCACGTAGTTGCGGTCCCAACTTCTCGCCTTGAGGTTGCGGCTGCGCGCCTCGGACAACGGGCGGGGCAAGGGTGTCGGTGCGTGCGCCACGGCCGCGGTGTCGAGCTGTTGCAATCGCCAGCCGCTGGCCCGGACGACGGGCCGAGGTTCACCGTCCGGGCCGTGCGCCAGCATCTCGGCGGTCACCAGCTCGATCTGTTTGCCGCCGCGGTCGAGCTGCGAGCGCACCCACAGGTCGCCTTCGACAGGCACCGGCCCCAGCAGGTCGATGACCACTCGGCTCAGGCGGGTGTCGTCGCGCGCCTGGCAGCGCTCCAGCGCCCGCACCAACAGCGCCGACACCGGTGCGCCGTGCTGTATCGAGGCCGACCAGGTGCCCCGGGCCAGATCGGTGGCCCGGAACTTCTCGCCATGCGTATCGGCAGGGTCAATCAGCTCGTAGTACGAGTCGGACATGAGTCAACCTCCTTATCGTGAAGGTTGTCAGGGCCGGCCGGCGCCGGGGACGTCCACCAGTACGGCGTCCACCCGGGACAGCCGGGTACCGACCAGGCGCTGGGGATAAGCATCGGTGCTCGACAACAGAAACAGTGTGCGCCGCTCCGGCCCGCCCAGCGCGCAGGCGACGGCGACACGGTCGCCCATGTCGATGCGGTCGGTCACCGCACCGCCTTCGGTGATCCGCTCGAACTGATGGGCCAGCGTCATAGCTGCCCACACCCCGCCCTCGGCGTCGAGCGTGATTCCGTCGGGTGGGCCGTCGAGCTTGTCCGCGAAGACCCGGCGGTCAGTCAGCCCGCCGTTGTCGTCGATGCTGAACGCGGTCAGGCGGCGGCCGATCGACTCGGCCAGAATCAGGGTCTTGCGGCCCGGGGTGATCACCATTCCGTTGGGGAAATCTAGGTCCGCGGCCACGACGGTGGCGCTGTCGTCGAGATCGAGACGGACGATAGTTCCACCTTGAAAGGCCTGGGAGCCGATATAGGCGCGCCCGGCGTCGTCGATGACCATGTCGCCGAGGTTGGCCGGCGCCAGTTCGGAGAGGTCGGCGATGGGCTCGACGGTCTCGCCGTCATACCGCAGTACCAGCCGGTTCTCGGCGGAGACAATCAGCAAGGTGCCGTCGGGGCGGAAACCCAGGCCCGACGGCGAGTGACCCGGCAAAGGCAACGTGGTCAGCGAGCCAGCCATGTTCGAGGTGTGCACCGCTTCGCCGAGCATGTCGGAAAACCACAGCAATCCCTCGAACCAGCGCGGACCCTCGCCGAAGCAAAAGCCGTGGGCCAGCGGCGTCGGCGCAGTCATGGCTTTACAAATCACCCCGAAAGTGTCACGCACCACGGCTGTCGCTGTCAACGCGGGTCCGCTCTCTGGTCAGCTTTACAAATAATGCGCAAAATGTCACGCTGAGCCCTGAGCTGCCGGAACAAGGGGTGAGCGCGTTGACGACAGAATCCGAACAGGCCCAGTGGTCGGTGGAGAGCCTGCTGGAGCTATTCGAGGTGCAGGCCGACGGAACTGACCGGTTCACCGCTGACACCGGGCTTGCCGGGCAGGATGGCCGGCAGGTGGTGGAGGGTACCCAGGTGGTCGCTCAGGCGATTGTGGCCGTGGCGAACCGATTCCAGGGCAAGTCCGTGCGTTCGGCGCACGCGGTCTTCGCCCGCGCTGTTACCGTCGGGCCGCCGATCGAGCTTGTCCTCGATGTGGTGAACGAAGGCAGGTCGACAGCCACCGCAATCGTTTCCGCGCTGCAGAACGGCAAGCGCTGTGTGACTGTGACGGTGCTGACCGATGTCCCGACGGACGACGTGATCCGTCACCACCTGCCGCGGCCCGACGTAGCCGCGCCCGCTGAAGCGAACGTTTCAGACATGCCGATGACCGGCCGGGAACTGCGGCTTGTCGACGTGGTCGATGTCAACAGTCCGGATGAGGTCGGGCCGCCGGAGCTGTACGCGTGGCTGAATTACGACCCGATTCCCGAGCGTGACGACCTGGCCAAGGCGCTTATCGCGTATTTCACTGGCCACCTTGGTATTTCGACAACTATGCGTGCGCATCCAGGTATTGGCACCAGCCAGGCGCACCTGACCGTGTCGACCGCGCCGATGTCGATTTTCGTCGCCTTCCACGAGCCCGTGCGCTGGGACGGCTGGCTGCTCTATACCCACGAGAGCACGCAGGTCGGTGCGGGGATGTCGTACGTCCGCGGTGCCGTGCACACCGAGCAGGGCGAGTTGCTGTGCTCCTTTGCCCAAGAGGCCTTGATCCGGCCGTTGCGCACGTCTGACACATCGATCGCCGCCTCGGCACGGTTCTAATCCCATGCGCTTCACCATTACCCACCCGATGCACACCCATCCCTACAACCCGGAGTTGGCCAGTGGAGCCGGTATCGCGGCGGTGGCGGTGGCCGCGGAAAAGGCAGGATTTCACGGGTTCGGCTTCACCGATCACCCGGCCCCGTCGCAGCGCTGGCTGGAAGCCGGCGGCCACGATGCGTTGGATCCCTTTGTGGCCCTTGGTTTTGCCGCCGCCCATACGACGACGCTGCGCTTGATCCCAAATATCGTGGTGCTTCCCTACCGAAATCCCTTCGTGGTGGCGAAATCCGGCGCGACGCTGGATCTGCTCTCGGACGGCCGGTTCACCCTCGCGGTCGGGGTTGGTTACCTCAAGCGGGAATTCGCTGCCCTGGGTGTGACCTACGACGAGCGTGCCGACTTGTTCGAGGAGGCTCTGGAGGTGATCCGCGCGATCTGGACAGGCGATGACATCTCCTATGAAGGAAAGCATTTCAGCGCGCGCGGCATCACCGCGCATCCCCTCCCGGCCAGTCGTCCGCACCCGCCGATCTGGATCGGCGGCAATACTGCGGCGGCTCGCCAGCGGGTGGCTCAGCATGGCGCTGGCTGGTGTCCGTTCGCGGCTCCGGCGGGATTGGCTCGTACCGCGGGTACCGCGGTCATCGACTCACCAGAAGCGCTCGCCGCCGGCATTGACGACATGCGGCGACGCTGCGAAGCGGCGGGCAAGGACTGGTCTGCGGTCGATGTCACCTTCGGTAACCTCGACGGCGGCAGCCCCGCCAGTGACGACTTCAACGCCGATGCGTACCTGAAAGGTATGGAAAAACTTGCAGCACTGGGAGTTACCTGGCTACAGGTCGGCCTGGCCGGTGACAGTCTGGCGCATACGCTGGAAAGCATCGACCGGTTCCGGTCTCTGGTGATCGACGTGATCTGAATGGATTTTGCGCGGGTCGAACTTTCCGACGACGACCAGGCTTTCTATGACCAGACACGCGCGCTCGTCACCGAGCACGTCACGGATGAAGTACTCGCCCGAGATCGCGAGTTTGGCGAAAACTTCGACGAGCAAGTGCATTTGGCGCTGGGTGACGCGGGCTACCTGGCCGCGGATTGGAAGCTGGAGTCCGAAGGTGGGTTCAGCCCGGTTCGCCGCCGAATCTTCAATCTGGAAATCGCCCGGGCCCATACGCCGTGGTATCACTGGGGCACGACGTCCGCGGTCGCTCGCCTAGTCGGAGAGTTTGCCTCACCGGAACTCGCGGACACGGTGTTGCCGGGAGTGTTATCCGGACATATCCGGCTGTGTCTGGGTTACACCGAGCCCGAGGGTGGATCCGACGTGGCCACCTGCAAGACCCGTGCGACGCGCGATGGTGACGAGTGGATTATTAACGGCTCCAAGATGTTTACCTCGAACGCGCAGAACGCCAAGTATGTCTTCTTGCTCACCAACACGGATCCGCAAGGGCCGAAGCACAAGAATCTGACGATGTTTCTGGTGCCGCTCGATTCCCCGGGCATCGAGATTCAAGGCATCCGCACCCTGGATGGCGACCGGACCAACATCGTCTACTACAGCGACGTACGGGTCGCTGACTTCTACCGGATCGGCGAGGTCAACGCCGGCTGGACGGTGATGCGTTCGGCGCTGGCCGCAGAGCACGGCTTGACCGAACGGGATGCTCGAGGTTTGCAGGATGTTGCGACGATGGCTAGTCACGGCGTGCTCATGGCAGAGGCGATCGACGGCGTCGCCGCCCTTGTCGCGGACATGGACGACGAGTCGGTGAAGTACCGGCTCGGACGCGATTTCGCTCGAGTAGAGGCGGCGCTGTCTACCCCCGGGATGTTCGGACGTGTCGCGATCGGCCAAACGATGCGCGAAGTCTCCGCGGATCTGATGGACTTGTTGGGGCCTGCCGCCGCGTTGCCGCCGGATACCCCTGGCTCTCCCGACGACGGCGCGACGGAATCCGTTTACCGGCTGGCATTACCGATGGGAATCTATGGCGGGACTCTGGAGGTGTTCCGCAACATGATCGCTCAGCATGAACTTGGGCTCGGGCGTCCGGCCTACGGCTCGGGAAGCTCGGCGAGCACCTGAACCATGGCGGCATCGAAGCTCAAAAACCCTTTGATTGCCCAGGATTCGGGCAGCGGGTCCAGATAGCTCCATGCGATGTCCGTGATGACGGTGTCGTCGAGGACGGCGGACCAGTAGGTGGCCACGCCCTTGTAGTTGCAGTAGGTCGAAGTTTCGGTCCGCTGCAGCAGATCGGTGCGCACATGTTCTGGTGCCACGTAAAGCCTTGGCTCCAATGCGGTTTCAAAGACGATGATGGTGTCGTCGGTGTCGACGAGAACAGTTCCTTGGACGGTTACGGTAAGCCGCCGCTTCGTCGGTCGGCAGTCGACCCGGTGATATGGGTTCGGCGGGTAGTGGACGAGTTTGCGTCCTTCCTCGAACCAGGCGTCCACCGCTTCCCACGGAACGTGCACATAGCCGGGCGCTTCCGGCTGAGGCTCAGTCGGTAGGTCCTTGACCGCGCCAACTGGGAACGCGTAGCTGAGCGGCCGGTTCTGCCGGTGCACCAGCAGCGCCTTTTCTGTGTCGAGTACGGTGCGGCCGTGCTGGACCGCCTGGACACGACGTGGGTGCGGTTCGATGTACACGACGTCGGCGGGTATCGGGGGAGTGAAGCGTCCGGCTGGATCGCCACTGAGGGGACCACGACCGGTCACCAGACTCATCCGCGGTCAGGCCTTCTCGATCGCGCCGCCGCTGTCCGCCCAGTCCTTGAACGCGCCTAGGTTGTACACCTTGTCGTAGCCCAATTCTTTGAGCGCCTGGCCGGCAAGAGCGGACCGTCCTCCCGACGCGCAATACACGATTACCGCTTTATTCCTATCGAAATGCGGGTCGTGCGAGGGCACTTCGGGGTCTGCTCGAAACTCGAGCATTCCGCGCGGGACATGCAAGGCGCCGGCCACCTTCCCGCTCTGCTGCACCTCGGGCGCGTCTCGGACGTCGACTACCAACGTGTTTCCCTCGGCAATCAGCTCTTGCGCCTGCGCGACCGTGATTCGTGGCACGGCGGCGTTAGCGGCTTCCACCATCTGCTTGACACTCCTCGTCACGACAACTCCTTTGTTAGCGCGGTCCCGGCCGCGTTATCAGAATCGTTGTCACACCCCCGAACTACAATCGAATGTATGTTCGATACGATGTCAGTTCTCGACGCGTCCGCGTTGATTGCCGTAGTCGAGTCCACGCATCGTGACGAGTCCAAGTTGATGGCGCGGCGGATGGCGGCAGTGGCGGCATTGCTGCGAAATCGGACGGCCGCTGCCAAGCGGGCCGAGGATGAGCGGGGCTACTCCGAGATCGACGGGTTCGATCAAGCCAGGGCCGAAGTGGCTGCGGCGATGAACCTGTCCCCGGTGGCGGCCGGCTACCTCGTGTCGGATGCCGAAGCGCTGGATACCCGGCTGCCAAAGATCGCAGCATTGCTTGCAGAGGGCCGTGTCGACTGGCGCACGGTGCGGTTGATCATCAGCCGGACGGGCTTGATCGTCGATGCGGAGTTGATCGCCAAGCTCGATAAATCACTAGCAGAGCGGATCGGCAATTGGCGCGGGTGGTCGCGCCAGCGGATCGTCAATGAAGTCGACGCAGCGGTCAGGACACTCGACCCCGATGCCGTCCGGGAAAGTCGGGTGGCCGCCCAGAACGACCGCCATATCGGCGTCGCTCCCCTGGAAAATGGGATGGCCGAGGTGTACGGGAAAGTCAGCGCCGACGTCGCCACGGCATTCGATCAGGAGCTGTCACAGCTGGCCAAGCAGGTATGTTCGGCGGATCCACGCACGATGGATCAGCGACGCGCTGACGCGTTGGCTGCGTCGGTGCAGAACCGCAGATTGGCATGTGGCTGCGGCCAACCCGGTTGCCCCGCTTCATCTGGCGAGACAGAGCGCGCTTCCGGTGGTGCACGGGTGGTGATCAATGTGGTGGCCAATGAGCAGACCGTGCACGGCAACAGCGAACATCCCGGCTATCTGGTGGGCTACGGGGTCATCGACGCCGAGCAGGTGCGCCAGCTGGTCGCCACGGCGGCCCTGCATGTGATCGATCCCTACACGACGCCGGTGCAAGCGTTGAATTACCAGCCGCCAACCGCTTTGGTGCGGGCGGTGCGGTCCCGTGATCTGACTTGCCGGTTCCCCGGATGCAGCCGGTCGGCCGTCCGCTGCGATATCGACCACACCATCCCGTTCAACCACCGGGACCCGGCAGCGGGCGGTCAAACCGTGTTCGAAAATCTCAAATGTCTTTGCCGCCTGCACCATTCGCTGAAGACGTTCGGCGGCTGGCGCGATCGACAACTTGCTGATGGCACCGTGATCTGGACCTCGCCGACACGGCATACCTACACAACTTCGCCGGCCGGTGCCGACCTGTTTCCTGAAATGGGTAAACCGGCTTGTGCTCCACCGATCCCGAATAGGCGCAGCAGATCTCAGCAGCGAGCCGGCCGAATTATCCGGGCGCGCAAGCACAACCGCGAGCAGCGGCCCATCAACGAACAACGGCGCCTGCTTGAGCAAGCCCGCAAGCAGGAGATCGCCGATCGCCGCTTCCGGAACCACATGCGCGACATGCTGTTCATCTTCAAGGGCGCACCGAGCACCAGCCCGTTCAGCACTTGGATCAACGATCCCCGCGAATCCGAGGAAGTGCCGGCGGACTGGAAGCCCGACCGGCCAGTAGTAGAACAGTTGCCCGACGATCCACCGTTTTAGGGCTACTGCCTAGCCCTGCGCTAGGGCCGTGTCTGCCGACGGGTCTTTAACGGCTGCTGCCGCAATCGCAACGAAGTCGTCGTGCAGCTCCGTCGGACCGGCCGAAGCCAGCATTTACAGAAAAGGATTCGGGAGCGGTGGCGTCACGCCCTGCTGAGACTTCAGTTGCGCCTCAATGAGGTCGAGAAAAGCGTCGACCTCGTCTTCGTTGTAGCCGCGCTTTCCGCGGGCTGGCTTGGCGAAAGCCACGTTGCGGACCTGCTCCGCAGTGAGAATGCGTCCCGTTGGATCTCGCACCGCTGCCTCGACGAGGTCGAGGAACGCGTCAACTTCGTCTTCGTTGTAGCCGCGTTTTCCGAGTGGTGGCTTGGCGAAGGCCACGCTGCGGACATCCTCCGGAGTAAGGCCTGTCGATACAGCGGATAGGCCGGAGGCTGGCGGCGGAAAGGCGGCCTGCGGAGACCCGCCGTATCCGCCGGGGTCGCCACCGGCGCGCAGCTCAGCGAGCTGACGCTCGAGGTCGGCGATGCGCTTCTCGCGTTCGTACTGGTCCATCAGCAAATGGTGCCACCCTGGGGGCCGCCCGTGAAGGAAATCGTGAACGTCCACCAGCAAAAGCGGACGCCCACCACCGACTCCACCACCGACCCCCCGCCGCCACAGGGTGGGCTGATTAGTGTTCCACCTATGGCGGGACCGGTAGAAGGCATCAAAGTCGTCGAACTCGGGGTGTGGGTGGCGGGACCGGCAACGGGCGGCATCCTGGCCGACTGGGGTGCCGACGTCATCAAGATCGAGCCGCCGACCGGTGATCCCGGCCGGCTGTTCGGCCGAATGCTGGGCTGCGACCTTGGCGTGAACCCCCCGTTCGAAATGGACAACCGCTCCAAGCGCAGCATCGTGCTGGACCTCACCACGGCGGCCGGCCGCGGGACCGCATCCGAATTGCTCGCTGACGCAGATGTTTTCGTCACCAATGTGCGCCCGGGGGCGTTGCAACGGCTGGGGCTGCACTATGAGTCGGTGTCGGCGGATAACCCTCGGCTGGTCTACGGCCTGATCACCGGGTACGGCGACACCGGGCCTGACGCCGACCGGGCCGCATACGACGTAGCAGCGTTCTGGTCGCGCGGCGGCATCGCACACTTGCTTACGCGCCCGGGCGACACCCCGCCATTCCAGCGCGGCGGTATGGGCGACCATTCCGCGGGCATGACCCTGGCCGCGGCCGTGTGTGCGGCGCTGGTGGCCCGCGAACGCACCGGCGCCGGCCAACTGGTGACCACGTCGCTGTACCGGCAGGGCGCCTACACCGTGAGCTTTGACCTCAACACCTACCTGCTCACCGGTCAGCCGATCGCGATCGGGCAACGCGCCACGATGGGCAATCCGTGCATGAACAACTACGCCACCGGCGACGGTCGCCGATTCTGGATCGTCGGCCTGGAGATCGATCGGCACTGGCCGGCGCTGTGTCGGGTCGTCGGCCGCACCGAATGGTTGACCGACCCCCGCTACGCCGACGCCCGCGCCCGCGCCGGCAACGCCGTGGAACTCATCGCAGCGCTGGACGAGATTTTCGCTACCAAGCCGCTCGCGGAATGGGCAGACCTCTTCGCCGGCGAACCGGATTTTTTCTGGTCGCCGATCAACACCCTTGAGGACGTCGTGGCCGATGAACAGTTCCACGCCGCAGGCGGGATCGTGTACGTTCCGGACGGACCGGACGGGGATTCAGCCCAGCCGATGGTGGCCACGCCTGCGGATTTCCACGGCACGCCCTGGTCGCCGCGCTCTGTGGCACCGGAATTGGGTCAGCACACCGACGAGGTGCTTGCCGAACTCGCCGCACGTCGCAAACCCTGAAGCCCCGCGGCACCTTTACAAATTTGTGCAAAACTGTCACGCTGTCCCATGAGCCGGGCCACCCGATCGGCGGTTGCGGTGACAGCCCATGACAAGCGCGACAGGCCACGCCAAACGCACCAGTCCTGTGCGGCGGTGTGGCAAGAGGAACGGATCGATGGTCACTCAAACATTCGGCATCAGCGGTCACCCGGGGGAAGGCGCGACTCGGGAGACTCGCGCAGACGGCCAGACACTTCGGCATCGGCTCGACGTCCTTGCCGCCGACACCGGTGACGTCGTGCAAACGACCGGCGGCTGGCTGTTCGACCGGGTGATGGCGGGTTGGGAAGTGAATGTACTGCTCCCGCACGGCTGCCCAGCCCGGCCACTACGCGTCCTGGGCGTACAGGTCTTGCACCTGGAGTCGGAGTTGCGCGGCGCTGGCCCGATGAGCCAGAGCCTGGCCGTCAGTGTCGAGGCGTTCACCGCCCACGACTGCGTTCGCGAGCTGGTCCGCAAGGCCGTGGACAATCGGTTGACCGAAGTCGCACTGTGGGGTGAGGGCTGGCCTCTCGGGGTCAATCGTGGCCTGACCAGAACACAGTACCGGCTCAGCGCTGCAGCGCGGGCATTCAAGGGGCAGGCGCTGCGCGCGGCCGGAATCCCTTACCTTTCAATAGATCACACCGAAACACTATTCACCGACTCGGCCTGGCTGGGCTAACCGGATGGCGATGAAGAAGTACTACCGCCACACGCTGCTCTACCTGCACGAGACGATCGATCTGGGATCCGGACGAAGCGACCGCTTCACCGAGGTGTTCGGCAACACCTATCAGCCGATGATGGAAGAACTCGGCGCTCGCCTGTTCGCTATCTGGGAGTCCACTCCTTACAACGGTCACTGGCCGCAAGTGACAATCATCTGGGAGATCGATGCATTCGCCGATTACGCCAAGATCGGCGCCGCGCAGGGCCGCGGCGGCAGCCACGGGGCCGCTGCCGTGGAGTGGTCGGCGTTTCTGGCAGATATCGGCGCCTCGGGGGAAGGCCGGATCATGTATCCGGGACCCAGCAATAGGAAGCTGACGCAGCTGCGCGAGGCCAATTTCGATGCCACGCTGGTGATTCAGGAGATCATGCAGACCAAGCCGGGCCGGCAGGACGACTACATCCGCGAGCTGGAGCGGCTCTACGTCCCGTGGTCGGAGAGCACCGGTAAACACTGGCTAGGATCCTTTACCACGACTTTCCGTTTCAACGAAGTCATCCACTACTGGGCACTCGAAGGTGGCTGGGAATGCTTCGCCAACCACTACCCGTCGTGGAAGGACAGTCCGCCCGCCGAGATCGTCACGTGGATGAGCGTCGCGCCCGCATTACGGGACGGCTGGGAAGACTCCATTCTGCAGGCCCTACCACCCTCGCCACTGCAATGACCAACGACACGAAAGTCGCTGTGAAACACGACTTTTCCTACGATCCCTTCGACGCGCGAGTGATGGCGGACCCATTACCGTACTACCGCACCCTGCGCGATGAGTACCCCGTCTACTACGTGCCGCAGTGGGATATGTTCGCGTTCAGCCGCTTTGACGACATCTGGCGGGTGCTGGAAGTCAACGATGGGACGTTCGTTGCCTCGGAGGGGACGCTGCCGCCGGCATCGGTTCTGGCGCATCACAATTCCGGCCCGATCGCTGACCCGCCGCTGCACCCGTTACCGTTCCACGCGGTGTTCGACGCCGATCTGTACGGCGCGATCCGTCGCGCACACTCCCAGCCGTTGCGCCCGAAATCGGTCACCTCGCTTGAAACCAGAATCCGCGCGCTGGCCAACGAACGCCTCGACCTGCTGCTGTCGCGAGGCTCGTTCGATCTGACCCAGGACTACGGCGGCGTAGTCGCGGCATCGATGGTGTGCGATTTATTAGGCATCTCAACGGATCTCGCGTCACAGGTGCTGGCCGCCGTCAATGCCGGCAGCCTGGCCGCGCCCGGTGAGGGTGTAGACACCGCTGGGGCACGGCCGAACTATCTGGAATTCCTGGTCCCGGTGGTCGAGCGCCGCCGCGCCGAGAAGGGCGGTGAACTACCCGTTGTGGACGGACTGCTCGCCTACCAGCTGCCCGACGGCAGCGCGCTCAACGATGTAGAAGTCGCCACCCAGATGCTGTGCATCTTCATCGGCGGCACCGAAACCGTGCCCAAGATCGTCGCGCACGGACTGTGGGAACTCAGCCAACGCCCCGAGCAGATGGCGGCGGTCCGGGCCGACCCGGCCGCCACTGTGCCGATCGCGCGAGAAGAGATGCTCCGCTACTGTGCGCCCGCGCAATGGTTCGCCCGAACGGCCCGCAAGCCCTTCACCATTCACGGCGAAACGATCGAACCCGGTCAACGTGTCATCACACTGCTGGCATCGGCCAACCGGGACGAGCGGGAATACCCCGAACCCGACGAGTTCATCTGGGACCGGCCGATCAAGCGCTCGCTGGTGTTCGGTCGCGGCCAGCACTTCTGCATCGGCTACCACCTGGCCAGGCTGGAAGTCGCAGTCCTGGTTCAGGAATGGCTGCGTCGCGTTCCCGACTTCGCAATCCGCGGCGAGGACGCCACCCGGCTGCCTTCGAGCTTCCAGTGGGGATGGAACAACATCCCGGTGGAGGTTTGACGTGTGGTCCTACCGGATCATCGCCCCCTACCTGTTCGAGCGGACCGAGATCGCGGCCACGACACCCGAGTGCCTCGCGGATCGTCAAGTGCTGCTGAAGTTTCTGGCCGCCGGTATTTGCGGCAGCGACCTGCCCGGGTTTCGCGGCACCAGGGGGCGCCTCCCCGGTGACGTCGGGCGCAGCGCCGCCGAGAAGGATGGCTTTCCGATTCACGAAGTGGCCGGCGAAGTCATTGCCAGCCGGCATGCCGATCACCGCCCCGGTGACCGGGTCGTGGGCTGGGCATCCGGCTTCGACGGAATGATGGAGCTTGTGGTCACTAGTGGCGATGGTCTGGCGCCGTACGACACCGCGCTCACGCCCGCGCAGGCGGTCGGTCTGCAACCGCTGGCATGCGTGCTCTACGCCTGTGAGCAGTTGCCGGACCTGGCCGGGCGCCACGTGGCGATCATCGGGCAGGGATCGATCGGGCTGTTGTTCTCCTATGTCGCCAAAGCCGCCGGAGCCCGGCGCGTGACCGGCGTTGATCCGGTGGACCGGGAGACTCTTTCGAAGACATTCGGCGTCGACGACGCGGTCCGCGCCACCAGTGACAGGTGGGCGAGTCAACTCGCGGCCGACGATCGCGCCGATGTGGTCATCGAGGCGGTCGGCCATCAGGTGGCCACCCTTGGTCACGCCATCGATGCCACCGCTCCTGG
>JAVROG010000312.1:0-4309 GCA_032162865.1 Mycobacterium sp.
TCTTGTCGACGACATCGGGCCCGACGTGCGCAGTTGTGACCTCCAGTTCCGCCAGTTCGGCGGGCGTTCGGAGTTCGCCGGGTCGATCACCACCGTCCGCTGCTTCCAGGACAACGCGCTGCTGAAAACGGTGCTGTCGCAACCGGGCGACGGTGGGGTTCTGGTCATCGACGGCGACGGCTCCCTGCACACCGCGTTGGTGGGCGACGTCATCGCCGAGTTGGCGCGCTCGAACGGCTGGGCCGGCTTGATAGTCAACGGCGCGGTGCGCGACGCCGCCGCGCTGCGCGGGATCGACATCGGCATCAAGGCGCTGGGCACCAATCCCCGAAAGAGCACCAAGACCGGTGCTGGGGAACGCGACGTCGAAATCACGCTTGGCGGTGTGACATTCGTACCGGGTCAGGTGGCCCACAGCGACGATGACGGCATCGTCATCGTCGCTGCCGGAGTCCCTGCAGCAGATTAAACCGCCACGGGGGCTCGCTTTTTGGCGAATCGCAGACCCTCGCCGTCGATCTTGCCGCGCCGGATCAGGTGGATGTCACGCAGATAATTCTGGTTCAGTCGCCACGGTGTGCGCGAACCTTGCTTAGGAAGTTCGTCCAGCGAGCGCAGCACGTAGCCCGGTGTGAACTCCATGAAGGGCCGCTCTTCGACATCGGACGCCGGCTTTTCAGCGACGACGGTGTCAAAACCGTTGTCATCCATGTAATTCAGCAGACGGCAGGCGAATTCGGACACCAGGTCTGCTTTCAGCGTCCATGACGCATTGGTGTAACCGACCGTGTACGTCATGTTGGGAATGCCGGACAGCATCATGCCCTTATAAGCCATCGTCTTGGTGAGGTCTACCGGTTCCCCGTCGATACTTGCGGTGGCCCCGCCAAACAGCTGCAGGTTCAGTCCCGTTGCGGTGATGATGATGTCGGCCGGCAGCTCGTCACCCGAGTTCAGCTTGATACCGGTCGGAGTGAACCGCTCGATGGTGTCGGTCACCACTTCGGCCTTCCCGTGCCGGATGGCGCGGAACAAATCGCCGTTGGGCACCAGACACAGTCGCTGTTCCCATGGGTTGTAATGCGGCCCGAAATGCTTTCGCACGTCGTAGCCCTCGGGCAATTGGCGTTGGGCAAAACCCATGAATGTCTTGCGCATGCGTCGCGGAAATTTCTGGCACGCGCCATACACGAATGCCTGTTGCGCAACGTTTTTCCACCGAATCGTGGTGTAAGCCGCCTTCTCCGGCAGCCAACGGTTGAGCTTGTCGGCGATGGGGTCTTCCTCCGGCTGAGAGACGATGTAGGTGGGTGAGCGCTGCAGCATCGTTACCCGCTTGGCACCCGAATTCGCCAGGGCAGGAACAAGAGTGACCGAAGTGGCACCACTGCCGATCACCACGATGTTTTTGCCTTGGTAGTCGAGGTCCTCGGGCCAGTGCTGAGGATGGATGATCGGGCCGGTGAAGTCTTCGGATCCGGCGAATTGTGGCGAGTAACCCTGCTCGTAGTTGTAGTAGCCGCTACACAGCATCAGGAACTCGCACGTGACGACGCTCGATGTGCCGTTGCTGTCAATCTGCACGGTCCAGTGGTTTTCCACGGTCGACCAGTCAGCGCTGAGCACCTTCTGATTCAGCCGAATGTGCTCGTCGATGCCGTACATCGCGGCGGTGCCTTTGACGTAGTCCAGGATCGGTTTGCCGTCGGCAATGGCCTGGCGCTCGGTCCACGGACGGAAGCGGAAGCCCAGGGTGTACATGTCGGAGTCGGAGCGAATGCCGGGGTAACGGAACAAGTCCCAGGTGCCACCCATGGCTTCCCGTTTTTCCAGAATTGCGTAGCTCTTGGTGGGGCAGCGGTCCTGCAGATGCCAGGCCGCGCTGACCCCCGAGATGCCGGCGCCGACGATGACAACGTCAAGGTGCTCAGTCATGCCAGCTACGTTATCAACGGTGTGTTGATTACGCCAACGATGTGTCGACCGACTTGCTGGAATGCGGATGAATGCGGACGAATGTGCTGGAAGACGCTCTGCCAGCGCGCCGTCAGAGCTATAGTCCGCCGCAGGTTGGCCCGCGGGCGAAATGGGCCGCCGTCGCCGCCTGGCGACCCACCCGCAGCAACGCCTTTCAACATGGTGTCGAAATTCTCGACGTCATGTAAGCTGCAGGTCGTGACCACCCCGCCCGCGAGTCGGAATTCACTCCCCCGCGGCCGCCGTAGTGCGCGACCGTCGGGCGACGATCGCGAATTGGCGATTCTGACCACCGCCGAGCGCCTGTTGGAAACCCGTCCGCTAAGCGACATTTCGGTGGACGACCTGGCCAAGGGCGCTGGGATCTCGAGGCCCACGTTCTACTTCTATTTCCCGTCCAAGGAAGCCGTACTGCTGACGCTGCTGGACAGGGTTGTCCGCACGGCCGACTACGCGTTGGAGGGTCTCGCCGATAAGTTGGCCGAGACCGGCGACAACCGATGGCGCATCGCGCTCAACGTCTTTTTCGAGACGTTCGGGTCCCACAAGACGTTGACCCGGGCCGGCATGGCCGCCAAGGACACCAGCCCTGAAATACGGGACCTGTGGTCGGCCTTCATGCAGAAGTGGATCAGCTTTTCCGCCTTGGGCATCGACGCCGAACGCGACCGGGGCGCCGCGCCACGCACCCTGCCGTCCCTGGAGCTCGCCACCGCACTGAACCTGATGAACGAGCGGACGTTGTTCGCGTCGTTCGCCGCCGAGCAACCCTCCGTGCCGGAAGCAAATGTGCTGGACACGTTGGTGCACATCTGGATCACCAGCATCTACGGCGTCGCGCCTTAGCTGTCGGACCTCCGTGCGAACATATGTTCGTGCGGAGCGAGGCGTCCATCCTGCACGCGGATCTGGATTCGTTCTATGCCTCCGTCGAGCAACGTGATGACCCCGGTCTACGGGGCCGTCCGGTAATCGTCGGTGGCGGCGTCGTGCTGGCGGCAAGCTACGAAGCCAAGGCCTACGGCGTGCGTACCGCGATGGGCGGCGCGCAGGCGCGGCGGGTGTGCCCGCATGCCGTGGTGGTGCCGCCGCGCATGAACGCCTACTCCAAGGCCAGCGACGCGGTGTTCGAGGTGTTTCGCGATTGCACGCCGATCGTGGAGCCGCTGTCGGTCGACGAGGCCTTTCTCGACGTCGGCGGGCTGCTCAGGGTTTCCGGCACACCGGTCGAGATCGGGGCGCAACTGCGCGCCGACGTGCGCGAGCGGGTCGGTCTGGCCATCACCGTCGGGGTGGCCCGGACGAAGTTCCTCGCGAAGGTAGCCAGTCAGGAAGCCAAGCCTGACGGGTTGTTGCTGGTACCGCCGGAGCACGAGCTGGAATTCCTGCACCCGCTGCCGGTGCGGCGACTGTGGGGGGTGGGCGCGGTGACCGCTGACAAGTTGCATGCGCATGGCATCACGACGGTCGCCCAAGTCGCCGAGCTCAGCGAATCGCTGCTGGCTTCGATCGTCGGCCGGGCGATGGGTCACCAGTTGCACGCGCTGTCACGCAACATCGACCGACGCCGGGTGACCACCGCAGTGCGTCGCCGGTCGGTGGGCGCGCAGCGAGCACTGGGCCGCCGCGGCAGCGGCATGTCGCCCGCCGAGATCGATGCGGTGGTGGTCAACCTGATCGACCGGATCACCGGTCGGATGCGTGCGGCCGGACGCACCGGTCGCACGGTGGTGCTACGGCTGCGGTTCGACGACTTCAGCAGGGCGACCCGCTCCCAAACGATGCCGTGGGCCACATCGGCCACGCAACCCATCCTCGGCACCGCCCGGCAACTCATCGCGTCGGCCGGGCCCGTCATCGCCGAGCGGGGCTTGACGCTGGTTGGATTCGCGGTGTCGGGCATCGACCGCAGCGGGGCACAACAATTGATGCTGCCCTTCGGCGGCGAGTCGCCGGCAATAGACGAGGCGGTCGACCGGATACGCCGCCGCTACGGCAAATCGGCGCTGACCCGCGCCGTGCTGGTCGGCCGCGACCCCGGGCTGGAGATGCCGCACCTCCCCGACTAACCGGCTGCTTGAGCCCACTCCAGCAATTGCTCAGCCGGCCAGGTGTTCACGATGCGCTGGACGGGAACGCCCGCATCCAGCGCCCGCTGCGCGCCGTAGCCGAGGAAGTCCAGCTGACCCGGTGCGTGCGCGTCGGTGTCGATGCTGAAGACGCAGCCGATCTCCAGGGCGAGATCGAGCAGCCGCGTCGGCGGGTCGCGGCGCTCGGGACGGGAGTTGATCTCCACCGCGGTGCCGCGATCCCGACAGGCGGTGAAGACCGT